>JAYPJO010000275.1:1408-2718 GCA_038128465.1 Gammaproteobacteria bacterium | reverse complement strand
AGCGTGCAGTGCTGGAAACATCCGCACAACGTATCAGGCCGGTGTTACTGACCTCTATTACAACAATTCTGGGTCTGCTCCCTATGGTGTTACGCGTCAGTGTGAACGTTATTGATCAGGAGATTATTGTTGGCTCGCCCTCGACACAGATGTGGGTACAACTTTCTACTGCTATTGCAGGCGGCCTGTTATTTGCAACCATGCTTACCCTGATAGTTACGCCCTGTATGCTGGTTCTTGGTGAAAGGTTATTCAGACGTAAAAGTACGCATGAAGTTAAAAAAGTAAAAAATGTGCGTAATGTAAAAGCTGTTCCAAGTCCGGCTTAATTTCCTCTGTAAAATATTAATCTTACCTGGCTTCGGGTCTGGATTTGTTCCAGGCCCGGGCTTCTCTCTTCTACCGTCTTCTCAAGCATAGTGTTTGCAAGTCATGGTAAAATGACTGTCATCCAGCAAGTAATTGGGAGAAGCTTTTATGGCTGTTATCCGCCAGCAAGATGTCATCCAGAGTGTCTCTGACGCTCTTCAATATATTTCCTATTACCACCCCCTTGATTATATTCAGGCCGTACACCGCGCTTATGAACGTGAAGAATCGCCCGCTGCAAAAGATGCTATGGCACAGATTTTGACCAATTCGCGTATGTGTGCGGAAGGTAAAAGACCACTGTGCCAGGACACCGGTGTTGTGGCGATCTTTGTTTATGTCGGTATGAACGTGCAGTGGGAAGCAGACATGAGCCTGGATGACATGATTAATGAAGGCGTACGCCAGGCCTATACCCATCCAGATAATGTATTGCGAGCATCCATAGTCAGTGACCCGGCTGGAGCACGGAAAAATACCCGTGATAACACACCTGCCAATATTCACTACAGAATAGTTCCCGGAGACAAGGTGGAATTCAAACTGGCGGCGAAGGGCGGAGGCTCCGAGAATAAATCCAAATTGGTCATGCTTAACCCCAGCGACAGTATAGTCGACTGGGTGTTAAAAACAGTACCGACTATGGGTGGTGGCTGGTGTCCCCCCGGCATGCTGGGGATAGGCATAGGTGGTACAGCAGAAACAGCAGTGGTCATGGCCAAAGAAGTTCTGATGGATCATGTAGACATCGATGAATTAAGAGCGCGGGGGCCGCAAAATACAGTTGAAGAATTGCGCCTCGAGTTGATGGAAAAAGTGAATCAGCTTGGTATCGGGGCTCAGGGTATAGGCGGACTGACTACAGTGGTGGATGTCAAAATCAAAGAGTTTCCTACCCATGCCGCCTCCAAGCCGGTTGCAATGATCCCAAACTGTGCAGC
>JAYPJO010000275.1:0-1398 GCA_038128465.1 Gammaproteobacteria bacterium | reverse complement strand
CCGACACATTCATTTTACGCTTGATGGCTCCGGTCCTGCAGAACTGGTCCCGCCGAAACTGGAAGACTGGCCCCAGGTTACCTGGCAGGCAGCACCGAATGCACGCCGGGTTGATCTGGCAACTGTTACCCGCGAAGACATTGCCCAATGGCAACCTGGTGATACCTTGTTGCTGTCCGGGGTTATGTTGACAGGTCGTGACGCGGCGCATAAACGATTGATTGATATGTACGAAAGAGGTGAACCTTTGCCAGAGGGTGTTGATCTGAAGGACAAGTTTATCTATTACGTTGGCCCTGTCGATCCGGTCAGAGATGAAGTGGTTGGACCTGCGGGACCCACGACAGCAACAAGAATGGATAAATTTACCGATGCCCTGCTGGAAAAATCTGGACTGATGGGCATGATTGGCAAGGCGGAAAGAGGTCCGGTTGCGATTGACGCCATTAAGAAACACAAGTCAGTCTATTTGATGGCAGTCGGCGGGGCAGCTTACCTGGTTTCAAAAGCAATTCGTAAATCACGTGTTGTGGCATTTGAGGATCTGGGTATGGAAGCCATCCATGAATTTGAAGTAGAAGATATGCCGGTGACTGTCGCTGTTGACGTCAATGGCACGTCAGTTCATCAAACCGGTCCTGCAGAGTGGTTTGCAAAAATACATGAGCCAAAGCCGGTAGAAGTAGTCTAGCAGCCCGTTAATAACTAATTGCTTATGTGACTCAGGCTGGATTTAGCCTGTCATATCCTGGTATGGATTGCTCAGCTCGAGGCTGATATCCTGAGTTTCGCCGGATATTTTTATGCTGTTTTTTGCAAACTTCAGATCCTCACCACTGCGAACCTGGTGATCAAATTTGTAAATTGGGGTGATCTGACGGCTATTACATATCTTTTCATAATCACTACTGGCTGCCTTAACGGTTTCATTGCGGCTTTCATACGCGCTGAATGCTTTTTTCCCATGTTTATGGCTCAGCATGTTTTTGCTTATATGAGGTGCCAGCACCGAGGCAGTGGCATTGTTTCCGCCAAAACCTTTGGCATTGATTATCACAGCATCAATCGACTCCGGTGTAATTTCTTTGTGTGCGAGCAAAAAGTCCAGATGTTCGTTATGCACATCTTCAGCGATGACTTCGCTGCTTAAAATACCGGGTATTATATGGTGTTGCCAGATTCCCAGACTGCTGGTTAGCTGATCGGCACCGGCACTGGCGATGGAATGGCCGACATAAGCTTTCACGGCGCTGACCGGCCAGTTTTCAATACCGAAATGAGCAGCTACATCATCAAGAATTGCAGATTCAGTTACCCTGTTTTGCGGGGTTCCTGTGCCATGTGCCTGGACAAAAGTTCTCTGCTGTAAAGACTGTTCGACCAATACTGCTTTGGTAG
>JAYPJO010000274.1:0-2728 GCA_038128465.1 Gammaproteobacteria bacterium | reverse complement strand
AGGTGTGATAAATCAGGTTGCCGGAAACTTGCAACAACACAACGATGCCGCTCTGTGTTCTCTGTATGAAGTAATAACAGAAGCAAACGAAATCAACGACCCTAATGCTGTAAAAGTGGTAACAGATGCCCAGGGTTTTGCCCTGTATTTTTCCCGGGCAGCGATTCCTTTTGAGCGGGACAAGACTTCTGAAGCTGACTATAAACGGCACATCGGTCTTTACGCTTGCCGGGTAAGCACTCTTCGCGCATTTGTAGGCTGGGCCACTGGCAAACTGGAAAACAGCGAGAAGCTTGAACAGTTACGATTTATGGAAAATGGATTAAAAATACACATGGCGCAGACGCTCGAATCAATTCCACCGGGTGTCGATACAGACGCTGATCTCCAGCATGTTAAAACCTTACTGGAGCAATAATGTCTGCAGATAAAATTACTGTATTGATGGTTTGCCTGGGGAATATATGCCGCTCGCCAACTGCTGAAGTGGTTTTCAGAAATGAAGTGGCCAGGCGCAAACTGGAACAAAGATTTGAAATCGATTCTGCTGGTACCGGTACCTGGCATATAGGTGAAAAACCTGACAGCAGGGCGCGAACAGCTGCAGCTTTACGCAATCTGGATATGGAAAGCTTGCGCGCCAGAACAGTATCGGTCAATGATTTTTATGACTTTGACTATATTTTTGCCATGGATGCCAATAATTATCGTGACCTTAAACAAATGGAGCCATCTGATGCACGGGCCAGTACGCAATTGTTTTTAACCTGGCCGGATAAGAACAGTGGGCAGAATGGTTATCAGGAAGTCCCGGATCCGTTTTATTCAGGCGAAGATGAATTTGAATTGGTGCTGGATCTGGTTGAAGCAGCCAGCAGAGATATTCTGGATCATATGATTGATCACCATAAGTTGGGTTAAAGCTACTCACTACCATGTCCATTCAGGAGAACGCAGACCTTAAACAACTCAACACCTTTCATGTCGCTGCGCAGGCCAGGTATTTTGCAGAAGTAAACAACATCGAAGAATTACAGCAGGCGCTCAGCTTTTCACAGCAGAAACAACTACCATTGCTGTTGATTGGGCAGGGCAGTAACGTACTTTTTGCTGACGATTATTGCGGGCTAGTCATAAAACTTAACCTTACAGGCATCAGTCTGCTTGATGAAGATGAAACACATTTTACTGTCAGAGCTGCCTGTGGTGAAAACTGGCATGACTTTGTTATTTATTGTCTTTCAAAAGGCTATTATGGTCTGGAAAACCTGAGTCTGATTCCCGGTTGTGTTGGTGCGGCGCCGGTGCAAAATATCGGGGCTTATGGTGTCGAATTGTCAGATTTTTTAGTTGAGCTTGAAGCCATAGAAATTACCAGCGGCGAGACTGTTACTTACAGCAAGCAAGATTGTAAGTTAGCTTATCGTCATTCCATTTTCAAAGCTGAGCTGAAGGACAGTTTTGTTATAACCAGCGTTACTTTCAGATTATTTAAAAATGCCAAGCTGAATCTCTCCTATCCGGTTCTAGCTGAGAAAGTTAAGGAGGAAAGCGCTGATAACATCACACCTCAATTAATCGGTGAATGTGTCTGTCAAATTCGCCGCAGCAAATTACCTGATCCGGAAGTGCTGGGTAACGCCGGTAGTTTTTTTCGTAATCCAGTGGTCACGGCAGAACAAGTTTCCGTCCTGCAAGTTTCATATCCGGATATGGTTGTTTATCCCTCTGATGATCAGTACAAACTGGCTGCAGCCTGGTTAATTGAGCAGGCTGGCTGGAAAGGTTACCGCGAAGGGGATGCCGGTGTACATGCTGATCACGCACTGGTACTGGTTAATCATGGCGAAGCCAGGGGTAAAGACATTGTCAGACTGGCTCAGCGTATCCAACAGTCGGTTCAGGAAAAGTTTGGTGTCAACCTGGAACCGGAAGTGCGTATTGTTGACGGCCGTACTTAAGTCAGGCGCATTGACCCTTCATCAGTTAAAATAACTAAATGGAATCAAGCTCCTTTGACAGTGAGAATTTTCTCAAGCATGCCAGCTCCCGACCGGGTGTCTATAAGATGTATGATGCAGAGGGAAAGATACTCTATGTCGGTAAGGCGAAAAACCTTAAAAAACGCGTTACTTCCTATTTTCGGGCTTCCGGATTGGACAGTAAAACCATGCTGCTGGTGTCCAAGATAGACAACATCGAAGTTGCTATCACTAATACTGAAACCGAAGCTCTGATTCTCGAACAGACCCTAATCAAGGAAGAGCGGCCTCCATTTAATATCCTGATGCGGGATGATAAGTCTTATCCCTATATTTATCTGTCCAGTCAGGATAAGTATCCGCGATTAGGGCTTCATCGAGGTGCCCGTAAAAGAAAAGGGCGATATTTCGGACCTTTTCCCGGCGCCAGTGCTGTCAGAGAGAGCCTGAACATCCTGGAAAAAGTCTTTCATGTACGTCAGTGTGAAGATTCCTATTTCCGCAATCGCAGTCGTGCATGTCTGCAGTACCAGATCAAACGCTGCTCCGGCCCATGTGTGGGGCTGATCAGTGAAGAAGATTATGCCGAAGATGTGCGCCATTCAGTTATGTTTCTGGAAGGTAAGAGCAATCAGGTTGCCGGTGAACTGCAGGAAAAAATGCAACAGCTGTCGGCAAACCAGGAATTTGAAAAAGCAGCGCGGCTGCGTGATCAAATCCGTGATCTTCGCGTAGTACAGGAACGT
>JAYPJO010000273.1:0-2730 GCA_038128465.1 Gammaproteobacteria bacterium | reverse complement strand
CTCCCATTGTCTGCGGTGGCACACTGGTCAATCCTGGTGACCTCATCGTAGCCGATGATGACGGTGTGGTTGTGGTACACCAGAGTGATGTCGAGGCTACCCTGAAAAAAGCCCAGGAGCGTGAAGCGAACGAAACATCCAAGCGAGAGAGACTGGCCAGCGGCGAACTGGGACTGGACATATACAATATGCGCGAGCGCCTGGCTGACAAAGGCCTCACTTACGTCGACTATCAAGACTGGAAGAATTCCCAATAACCATGCAAACCGCCATACCCTGTTCCCTGATGCGCGGAGGCACCTCCAAGGGTCTGTTTTTCCTGTCAGAACATCTACCTGAAAACACTGAAGTACGCGACCAGGTATTGATGGCTGCCATGGGATCACCCGATCAGCGCCAGATTGACGGCGTCGGCGGCGCTCACCCGCTGACCAGCAAGATAGCCATTGTACAGTCTTCCACACATCCCGATGCCGACGTTGATTACCTTTTTTTACAGGTCGCGGTGGATCAGCCCCTGGTCAGTGACAGCCAGAATTGCGGGAATATGCTGGCCGGTGTTGGTCCCTTTGCCATAGAACAGGGCCTGGTCACGGCATCAGGCGATGAAACCTTTGTTCGCATCCACATGGTCAATAGCGACAGTATCGCTGTAGCCAGGGTGTTAACACCTGGCGGTAAAGTGAACTACAGTGGTGATGCCAGAATAGACGGCGTACCCGGCACGGCGGCACCAATATTTATTGAGTTTCTGGATATTGCCGGTTCCAGTTGCGGACAGCTGCTGCCGACGGGAAACCTGATTGATACCGTTGATGGCATAGAAGTAAGCTGCATTGATAATGGCATGCCAGTGGTGCTGATACGTGCAAAGGACCTGGGTAAAACCGGTTACGAAATACCTGCTGAACTGGAGAACGATGACGCATTGAAACAGCGCCTCGAAAACATTCGGCTGCAACTGGGGAAAGCAATGAACCTGGGCGATGTCAGTGAAAAAACCGTGCCGAAAATGTCATTAATCGCTGAACCACAGAATAATGGTGCTATTTGCACTCGAACTTTCATACCACACCGTGTGCATGAAGCCATTGGCGTGCTAGGTGCTGCCAGCGTTGCAACAGCCTGCATACTGCCCGGTACGGTTGCTGACTCCCTGGCGAATACTGATACTGACAGCTCAACCCAAGTGCTTGATGTTGAACACCCAACCGGTTTTTTCAGTGTGGAAATTGGGACAGAAAGTGGCAATGGCTTACCCAGAATCAATCGGGTGGCCTTATTGCGCACTGCCCGCCTGTTAATGCGTGGTGAAGTATTAATCCCGCAAACATAAACTGACTGTAAGCGAGACCTGACATATGACCCTGATTATCGATTGCCATGGACATTACACCACGGCACCCGCACCACATCAGGAATTTCGTGAATCACAGCTGGAGGCCTTTGCAGCAGGAACTCCCATGCCTGAAGTACCTGTTATCAGTGACGACCTGATTCGCGAAAGCATCGAGAAAAACCAGTTAAAACTGTTGCGTGAACGTGGCGCCGATATGACCATCTTCTCGCCACGTGCTTCGGCCATGGCACATCATCTGGGTGACAACGCTGTTTCACAACAATGGACAGAAGCCTGCAACAATCTGATCAGACGAGTGGTCGATCTGTTCCCCAATTACTTCGTCGGTGTCTGCCAGCTGCCACAATCACCTGGTGTTTCCATCGAACAATCAGTTAATGAACTGGAACGCTGTGTCAATGAACTTGGATTTGTTGGCTGCAACCTAAACCCTGATCCTTCTGGCGGTAAATGGACTTCATTGCCCCTGACTGATCCAAGCTGGTATCCCTTTTTTGAGAAAATGGTGGAGCTGGATGTGCCTGCCATGATTCATGTGTCTGGCTCCTGCAACCCGAACTTCCATGCCACCGGTGCACATTATATTAATGCTGACACCACGGCCTTTATGCAGTTTATTCAGGGTGATCTGTTTGCAGACTTCCCTGATCTTCGTTTTATCATTCCTCATGGCGGCGGGGCCGTACCCTACCACTGGGGACGTTATCGCGGCCTGGCTGACATGCTTGAAAAGCCTACCCTGGCAGAGCATGTCATGAAGAATGTTTACTTCGACACCTGCGTCTATCATCAGCCCGGTATTGATTTGTTGTTCGAAGTCATTGATATTGACAACATCTTATTCGGCTCGGAAATGGTAGGTGCTGTCAGGGGTATAGATCCCCAGACCGGGCATTATTTTGATGACACCAAGCGCTATATTGAAGCGCTGGATCTGTCTACGGAATACCGGCATAAAGTATTTGAAGCAAATGCCCGGCGCGTTTATCCGCGTCTCGATGCAATTTTGAAAGATAAAAACATGTAGAAATTAATAACACTTTATTTCAGATCAAGGCAGCTCGATTAGAGACTTTGATACCTTACGAACCTGTAAATGCAGTACACATAAACAAGCATGAATCAATTTATCACTGATCCAGACTGGTTACATTTTCATCCAGCACCCAGCAAGCCCAGTTATGCTCCACCCGCCGGTGCGGTTGATGCCCACTGCCATGTGTTTGGACCGGGCTCTATTTTTCCCTATGCTGAGCGCAGAAAGTACACACCCTGCGATGCTCCAAAAGAAAAACTGTGGGAGTTGCGTGACCGCCTGGGTTTTTCACGCAATGTAATAGTTCAGGCTACCTGCCACGGCGCTGATAACA
>JAYPJO010000272.1:1043-2740 GCA_038128465.1 Gammaproteobacteria bacterium | reverse complement strand
CGGCGACACCCTTAAATAAATTGAAAACGTAAAGGAGAGTCTAATGTCTCTATCTAAAGAAGAAATTTTAGAAGGTATAGCTGAACTGTCAGTCATGGATGTTGTCGAACTAGTTTCAGCTATGGAAGAAAAATTTGGCGTTTCTGCTGCTGCAGCTGTAGCAGTAGCAGCTCCAGCTGCTGGTGGCGATGCTGGTGGTGACGCTGCAGCTGATAAAGACGAGTTTGATGTAATTCTGGCTGCTGCCGGTGACAAGAAAGTTAATGTCATTAAAGCGGTACGTGGTATTACAGGGCTTGGTCTTAAAGAAGCCAAAGATCTGGTTGATGGTGCACCATCGCCAATCAAGGAAGGTGCAAGTAAAGACGAAGCAGAAGACTTCAAAAAGCAGCTTGAAGAAGCTGGTGCGACAGTCGAGCTTAAATAGATCAGCTATACATGTTGATTTGAAAGGTGGAAGTCCATGGTCATGGCTTTCACCTTTCTGCACTTTTCACCAGGCCAGCTAGCCTGAGCTTGGTGAAATACAGTGCGCTAGAAAATGCTGGGGTTACTTTTAAACAGGTCGCAGGTCGAGCTCAGACAGGGCAAAAGTAACAAGATTCAGAAAATTCGCTGATTAGGTACCACTGATGGCATATTCATATACCGAGAAAAAACGTATCCGTAAAGACTTTAGCAAATTGCAAAGTGTCATGGATATTCCCTACCTTCTGGCTATCCAGATTGATTCCTATAAACAATTTACCCAGGCCGCTACTCCACCAGAGGAGCGTCTTGATCAGGGGCTACATGCTGCTTTTAAATCAGTATTCCCAATAGTTTCCTATTCCGGTAAGGCATTGCTGGAATATGTAAGCTATCGTCTCGGCAAACCTGAGTTTGATGTCAGTGAATGTATGCTGCGTGGGGCAACCTATGCGGTATCACTTCGGGTGAAAGTTCGTCTGATTATTTATGAAAAAGAATCGACAGCTAAAGTCATCAAGGACATCAAGGAACAGGAAGTTTACATGGGAGAAATCCCGCTCATGACCGAGAGTGGTACATTTGTCATCAATGGCACGGAGCGTGTGGTTGTTTCCCAGCTGCATCGTTCACCGGGTGTGTTCTTTGATCATGACAAAGGTAAAACCCACAGCTCGGGTAAACTACTGTATTCAGCACGTATTATTCCTTACCGTGGTTCCTGGCTGGATGTTGAATTTGATCCAAAAGATCTGGTTTATGTGCGTATAGACCGAAGAAGAAAACTCCCTGCATCGATTCTTTTAAAAGCCCTTGATTACACGGCTCAGGACATCCTCGAGATGTTCTATGACAACAATAAATATTTTATTGGCAAGGATGGTGCGCTATCTATCGAACTGGTCCCTTCACGGTTGCGTGGAGTGGTGCTGAATTTCGATATCAAAAACAAGCGTACGGTGATTGTACCTGCCGGTTCGAGGATCACTGCACGCCATATCCGTGAAATAGAAAAAGCCAAGCTTACCGAGCTGGATGTACCTGCCGAATTCATCATCGGTAATGCACTGGCCTCTGATGTAATTGATACTGAAACCGGTGAAATTCTGGTTCCCTGTAACGCTGAAATTACTGAGGAAGTACTGGAAGCGCTGGTTAATTCAGGTGTTAAAGAATTTGAGACCATCTACACCAATGATCTGGATTGTGGCCCATTCATCTCTGATACT
>JAYPJO010000272.1:0-1033 GCA_038128465.1 Gammaproteobacteria bacterium | reverse complement strand
CTGAGATCTGATACCACAGAAAACCGTCTTGAGGCGTTGGTGGAAATATATCGAATGATGCGTCCGGGTGAGCCACCAACAAAAGAATCTGCTGAAAACCTGTTTGCAAATCTGTTCTTCTCTGAAGATCGGTATGATCTGTCAGTTGTTGGACGCATGAAATTCAATCGTCGTCTCGGTCGAGAAGAATCTGAAGGTTCTGGTGTTCTCAGCAAGGAAGATATTGTTGAAGTCATAAAAACACTGGTTAATATCCGTAATGGCTACGGTACTGTTGATGATATCGATCATCTGGGAAATCGACGTATCCGTTCAGTTGGAGAAATGGCCGAAAATCAATTCCGTGTAGGTCTGGTTCGAGTAGAACGGGCTGTTAAGGAACGTCTGTCCATGGCAGACAGCGAAGGTTTAATGCCGCAGGATATGATCAATGCCAAACCGGTAGCTGCAGCGATTAAAGAGTTTTTTGGCTCAAGTCAGCTGTCACAATTCATGGATCAGAATAATCCATTATCGGAAGTGACCCACAAGCGTCGCATATCGGCATTAGGACCGGGTGGTCTGACTCGTGAACGAGCCGGCTTTGAAGTGCGTGATGTCCATCCCACTCATTATGGTCGTGTATGTCCGATTGAAACGCCCGAGGGGCCAAATATTGGTCTGATCAACTCGCTGGCAACTTATGCGCAAACCAATAAATACGGCTTTCTGGAAAGTCCGGTCCGTAAGGTTGTAAATGGTGTAGTGACTGACGAAATTGTTTATCTGTCTGCTATTGAAGAAAGCAACTATGTAATTGCCCAGGCCAGTTCACCGCTGGATAAAAAAGGTAAATTTACTGAAGACATGGTATCAGTTCGTCACCTGAATGAATTTTCCATGGTCAGTAAGGACCAGATTGATTATATGGATGTCAGCCCGCAACAGGTGGTATCGGTAGCCGCTTCATTGATTCCGTTCCTGGAGCACGATGATGCTAACCGTGCACTGATGGGTTCTAACATGCAGCGACAGGCTGTACCAACCCTGATAG
>JAYPJO010000271.1:0-2821 GCA_038128465.1 Gammaproteobacteria bacterium | reverse complement strand
CCAGCCGTAATCATGGCCAGCGTTTCTGGTAGCATCGTCACAGTCGCTTTAGCGCTGGCTCTGCGTTCAGTGATTTCTTTCGCGCCGACATCAACCATCTGCGCATTGCCTTCGGAATCAAGATGGGTCAGATCATTCATTTACCTAAACCTGCTTAAAAGTAGGAATTATCGCATTAGTTTAGCGTTTATGTAGCCCCTATTTTCAGGTAGCATGCCTCGCTTATGAACTGGCACCCCCATACAACCGTTGCCTGCATTGTTGAAAACAATGACCGCTTTCTCATGGTGGAAGAAAAGGAACAGGGAAAAACTGTATTCAATCAGCCTGCTGGCCACCTGGATGAACATGAAACATTGTTTGAAGCTGCTATCCGTGAAACCCTGGAAGAAACAGCCTGGCATGTTGAACTGGAAGCCTTTCTGGGTTGCTATCAATATCTTTCTCCGGTTAATGATGTCACCTATATCAGGCACTGTTTTATTGCCAAAGCCCTGAAACACGAACCTGAACTGGGACTGGACAAAGATATTATTGCCACTCACTGGTTAAGTGCAGATGAAATTTTAAATCCTGCATTTAATGCACGCAGCCCGATAGTAACCCGGGTGTTACAGGACTATCTTGCAGGCCAGCTTTACCCGCTAACAGTACTTTATCATCATGAACAAGACTGATACCCGGGTTATCGTAGGCATGTCCGGTGGAGTTGACTCCTCCGTTGCTGCCTTGCTGTTACTGGAACAAGGCTACCAGGTTGAAGGCCTGTTCATGAAAAACTGGGAAGAAGATGACGGTACTGAGTACTGCACTTCAAGGGAAGACCTGGCAGATGCACAGGGCGTTTGCGATAAACTGGGCATACCCCTGCATGACGCCAATTTTGCTGCCGAGTACTGGGATAATGTTTTTGAACATTTCCTGCAAGAATATAAAGCTGGTCGCACACCCAATCCGGATGTGCTTTGCAACCGGGAAATAAAATTCAAGGCCTTTCTCGAATACGCCAGACACCTCGGTGCTGATTTGATTGCCACCGGGCATTACGTCAGAAAAACTGAACGGGCTGGTCAATGCTGTTTGTTAAAGGGCAAAGATAATAACAAGGATCAAAGTTATTTTCTTTGTTCAGTAAAAGCTGAACAAATCAATCAGACTCTCTTCCCGGTTGGGGAACTGGAAAAACCTGTAGTACGTTCACTGGCTGAAAAACACGGTTTACTGACGCATGACAAAAAGGACAGTACTGGCATTTGCTTCATTGGTGAGCGACGCTTCAAGGATTTTCTCGAAACCTATATTCCGCACCAGCCCGGCGATATAGAAGATGTCGAGGGCAATGTTCTGGGTCGTCATCACGGCCTGATGTATCACACCCTGGGGCAACGCCAGGGTCTTGGTATCGGCGGTGTCAAAAATCATGATGAAGCGCCCTGGTATGTGGCTCGAAAGGATCTGGACAGAAATGTCCTCGTCGTGGTTCAGGGCAATCAGCACCCCATGTTGTTTAGCAAAAACTTGTTCGCCAGTGAAATAAGCTGGGTAAACCAGGCACCGGAATTGCCACTGGCTTGCCAGGCCAAGGTTCGATATCGGCAGGAGGATCAGGCGTGCAAATTACTCAAAACAGATTCCGGATACCAGGTAACTTTTACCGAAGCCCAGCGCAGTATTACACCCGGACAATTTGTGGTGTTCTACCAGGATGATGTATGTTTGGGCGGTGGAGTTATTGAAGCATTCGATTCATCAGTCACTTGAATGAACAGGTCACTGCAACAAACATTAGCAATGGCCGGCATTTGTCAGGCTGCATTTCTGGTTAATCAATTAGCCCAACATGGTCTGGCAGCACAGGATAAATTAAACACCAGCCTTAATAGTCTGTTTGTTACCAATCCAGAATCTACCATTGCAGTATATGGCAGTATCAATAAGCTAAGATTGGGCATACAGATCATGGAAGAGATTTTTATTACCAAGGACGATTCCCTGAGAACACCGGAATTAATGCGTTATCTTATTGGTACGGTTTATCTGGAGGCCAGGATAAGAAAGCAAAAGGATATGCTAGGTAAAATAGCTGCAGGTTTACAGGCAGCAGAATCAGAAATTAACAACAGTGAAGTGCAATTAGCTGAAAACAGTAAGGCTATCAATCAGTTAGCGCAGCTCTATCAACAAACGATAAGTACCCTTTCATTTCGTATTCAGGTCACAGGCAAGCCCCAGTTTTTAAAAAATACAGACATCGCCAACACCATAAGAGCGACTTTACTTGCTGGCATCAGATCTGCTGTCCTGTGGCAGCAACTGGGTGGTCGGCGCTGGTATTTTTTAATCAAGCGCCGAAAAATCTCCCGCAATATTCGCTGGCTTCTTACACAACTCCAGAGCCAGTAAAGGCCTTGTCCAACTTCTAGAATGCACGCTGAATGCAGCGAAGACATTTCAACTAATGGCGTTTATTATTCGCAACTTAATACTAATATTGGAAGGGGTGTACTCATGCAAAATAATAATAACTGGGATACCGATTACGAGTGGAAAGTAGTTCTTCTGCTAGCGCTTGGATTCGGTTTGGTAGGTCTGGATCGTTGGATATTATCTTCACTCTGGCCAACCATGATTGCAGAACTCGGCTTTCAGCCAGGCACAGTTGGGCAGCTGGCGGGCCTTACCGGAATAACCTGGGGTATATTTGCAATTTTCAGTGGTCGTCTTGCAGATAAAATCGGTCACAGGAAAATTCTGATTACTGCCATCATCCTGTTCTCTTTGATGGGTGGTTTCACCGGCATGATCCAGACCATGGTAATGC
>JAYPJO010000270.1:0-2830 GCA_038128465.1 Gammaproteobacteria bacterium | reverse complement strand
GAATTTGAATTCAGTGAAGAGGAGTTTATTCGTGTCAGTATCAATATGTCTACCAATGAATTATCGCAATATTATGATGTACTTATTTCAGGTGTGGAAAATAATGTAAAAGTCAGAATGCAGGTTGATGGCATTAATTCACCAGAAGCTTATGCTGAATTGCTCAATTATCTAAATACACTTGAAGGTGTCAGTTCCTTTCAGTTACAGCGTGTTGCCGCATCAAGCCTGATTCTGCAATTGAATACTGGCGGGCAATTACGGCAACTGGTTGAAACTATGGCACTGGAACCGTCCTTGCAGGAGGTTGTGGAATTAAGCCGCAATGGTGATGACGTGTCCATGCATTATCGTTGGCAGCAAAACTAGCAGTATCAAATGCCACTCTCCTCTCAGTTACCTTTTAATTTCAATCTGTATAACAAATTCACGTTTGAAAATCTTGTTTACAGCGATAAAAATCGAGAATTACTCGATATTATTTCTGGCAGCACAACTGCAAATACATTTTATTTTATCTGGGGAAAGCAGGGCAGCGGCAAAAGCCATTTACTTCAGGCAAGTTGTGCTGAGCATATCAATGCTGCTTACCTGCCGTTAAAACTGTTTTGCGAAGACGGCCCTGCTGTCCTGGAAGGGTTGGAGCAGTTAGACTGGATATGTATTGATGATGTGCAGTTGGTTATAGGTCAACCGCAATGGGAAGAGAAACTGTTTAGTCTGTTTAATGCCTGTCAGGAGAATGGTAAATATTTGGTGCTGGCTTCAGTAGTCGAGCCACCAGGTCTCAAATATGTATTGGCTGATCTGCAATCGCGTTTTAGCAGTGGTGTCATTTACCAATTACATGAACTAGATGAAGAGGAGAAAATTCAGGCTCTGAAACAGCGTGCCGAAGATGCCGGCATCCCACTGCAGGATGAAGTGCTGAATTTTATTTATTTACGCAGTGAACGCAGCATGACATCTTTATTCAATGTTCTGGAAAAACTGGATCAGTTATCTCTTTCAGAAAGGCGTAAAATTACGATTCCTTTTGTGAAAGATATGATGCAATGGTAAATTTTATTTATTGCTCAATTTCGCTATAAAAACCAGCAACATTCAGTACTATCACAATATCTTCTTCGCTCTGATTATTTAAATACCAGCCGTGTATGCCGGTGAAAGGGGCTGTTAATGTGCCACTTTCTTCGCCGTCAATATGAGATGCATGATAGTTATTTTTATAAAACCTTATTACACGCGTGTGATCATGTCATAAGGATCACTGTAAAAATGTTAACTGGTTCATGCTCCTGATTTTTCATGATTTTCTTATAATATCAATCACTTATTTACTTTTAATAAAATATGGAAATTGACCTAACTTAGAATTCAGATATTGTTTATTCTGTATCTATCTGATCTAAATAAGGAATAACTTTTATGGCTTTACTTGGAAGATTATCCAGCTCCAGGTTTTCGTAATTGCCTTCTTTCATGATCGCCTGAGCCTGGTAGTAATTTTCAGATAATTCAGTTACTTCAATAATTTCACCGACTGTCTTTCCATCACTAATTCCAGTTGTGTTTATAATTTTCATGTACTTTTCGGGAATTGAATCGGAAGTGATATTGAGCAGATATAAGCGCTTTTTGGCTTTCCCTCGATAATGCATTCTGGCCACTATTTCCTGCCCTGTATAACAGCCTTTGCTGAAACTTATATGCCCCTGCATGTCATAGTTAAGTTCCTGTGGGGTATAGCATGCAGAATCTTCAGCTTTTATTCGATACAGTCCTTGTAGCTGATCCAGCCCAACCCAAGCCTCATTGTCTCTCCTGGTAAGAGCCAATTCAGGCAATAGGTGGCTGGAAGAAGCAAAATCCAACCATAATTCATAGCGATTATGTACCGGGTCGACGCATCTTAGAAAAAAGTTCTTATTTAACACAGATTGCTTTACCTGATTAACCAGATGCGGTAGTGAAGGAAAATTTGTCGTCAGAAAATCGTTGGCTTCAGATACCATTATGCCGACACGATAAAAAGCGTCATTATTGATTGTGATTTCACTTTTATAGAAGACGCTGTATTTTTTCAGATGTTGTTCGGCTATCGTTGCAACACCGGCTTCCATTTCAAGGTAAAATACACCGGATATTTTCCATAAGGTGAAGCTGGCAATAACCCGACCCTTGTTGTCGCACAGGCAGCCCGGACAACTGTCAGGATCTGCGAGAGTATCCAGATCACAACTTACTTGCCCCTGGAGGAAAGTGCTACTGTCTTCACCACTAACCACCAGAAGGTCACGGTGATTTAATTCAACATAATAATTATCCATAATTGATGATTATACGATGCCAGGCTCACTGAACATAGACAATAGAAGGCTGATAAACAGTTAAACAAGATGAACGAGACAGATTTAAAAAAAATGCAATGGCACAGTCGGCGAGGAATGCTTGAGCTGGATTTACTGCTAAGGCCATTTGCAAGTGAAAAATTACCCGAACTGAATGACGGGCAAAAAAAAATTTATAAGATGTGCCACCTGACCCTGATCTGAATATCATGGTCCAAATGGTTCTGGCTTTTAACGAGATCAGATAAAAGTTATTTTGAAAAATTTTTGGGCGTCAGAATTGTGTCTATCGTTTGTTTAAGTTGTTCGGGGTAGTCCAGAGTATAATGCAAACCCCGACTTTCTTTTCTCTCTATAGCAGATCTAATAATGAGATCTGCCACCAGTGCCAGATTTCTCAGTTCCAGCAAGTGCGTTCTGATTTTATAATTACCGTAATATTCATTAATTTCATATCGCAATAGTTCAATTCTGCTGGC
>JAYPJO010000269.1:0-2840 GCA_038128465.1 Gammaproteobacteria bacterium | reverse complement strand
GGCCAGAAATCAGGCATTGCAGGGGCTTGAATCTGCATCTGCAAGCCCTGGCAGTGCATCTGCCATGATGGATCTCAGTCAGGCTGAAGGTCTGTTAAGTGGCGCTCTGGGAAAATTGAATGTCGTGGTGGAAGCTTATCCCGACCTGAAGGCCAATCAGAACATGATGCAGCTTTCTGAAGAACTGACCAGTACCGAGAATAAGGTTGCATTTTCACGACAAGCATTCAATGACGCTGTCACCATGTACAACACCTATAAACAGACTTTTCCAGCGGTAGTAATGGCAGGAATGTTTGGCCATAGTGAAAATGCCAGCCTGCTTGAATACGAAGACCGTGAAGCCTTTCAGGACGCGCCTGACGTTTCCTTTTAGGACTTTACAGGCGCTTTCGATTCAATCAGCTATGGTTGGCAACCAGGGAGCAGCGTGAATTTTTTCGCTCATCAGGATCGCGCCAGAAACACGACCAGAAAACTCGTGTTCCTTTTTGTCTGTGCAGTAATCAGCCTCATCGTCATTACTTCTCTGCTCATCATCTTTGCCCTCAATATCACCGAGAGCTCTTCCCAGGAAGTCACTTTCAATTCTGACCTGTTTACCTCGCAGATTTTTCTGCTGGTAAGTCTGGCGGTGATTGCCATTGTTATCCTTGGTGCATTGTTCAGACTTGCACAGCTTCGTGGAGGCGGCAAAGTAGTTGCTGAAGCAATGGGTGGCCGACTGCTTAATACCGGAACCAGGGATGCTGATGAACGCAAGATACTGAATGTGGTAGAAGAAATGGCAATTGCATCCGGCACTCCGGTGCCGCCGGTTTACCTGATGGAAGATTCAGCTATCAATGCCTTTGCTGCCGGTTATCAGGTTCAGGATGCTGTCATCGGCATTACCCGTGGTTGCATCCAGCAGCTTGACCGGGATGAACTACAGGGCGTTATTGCGCATGAATTCAGTCATATTTTCAATGGCGATATGCGACTTAACATCCGGCTCATTGGTTTGCTCTATGGCATCATGGTTATCGGTTTAATCGGCTATTACATTGTGCGCGGAAGTGTATATCGCAGACATGGCTCGCGCTCTAATAAAAAAGGCGGCGGTATTGTTGTACTCGGTATCGGATTGCTGGTAATTGGTTACGGCGGAACTTTTTTTGGCAATATCATTAAAGCTGCAGTGAGCCGCCAGCGCGAGTTTCTTGCTGATGCTTCTGCCGTTCAGTTTACCCGAAACCCGGATGGAATCGCAGGCGCTCTGAAGAAAATTGGCGCTTATCCTCAAGGCTCAACCATTAACAGCGCAGATGCCTCTGAAATCAGTCATATGCTTTTCAGTCAGGGTCTGAAAACAAGCTTTACTGGCCTGTTTGCAACTCATCCGCCCCTGCCTGAACGAATAACCAGATTGGATCCGTACTGGCGTGGCGAATTTACAGAGAATCCCACTGCTGGAACTACAACTCATAATGCTGAACAGGTTTCTGGTTTTAATACACAAACAATATCGAGCCCTGCAAGTAGTTTTTACTCCGCTGAGGGCTCTTTATCCGCTGAGGGCTCTTCAAAATCCGCAATAGACTTCATTGGTGAACCTGGGCCGGAACATCTGGCACTGGCAGCAAAGAATCTGCAGCGGCTTCCCGATAAACTGATTGAAGATGCTCATAGCTCATTTGGTGCCTGTATGCTAATGCATTGCTTGTTAATAGCGCTGGCTGGTTCTGAGACAAGACGAGCACAACTTGCCATACTGCAGCAGGGTTTAAGTCCACAACAATATTCAAGCCTGCTGCGTACTCAGGAAAAAATTGGTGGCATCAGCAGAGATCACTATCTGCCGCTTATCGATCTGAGTCTGCCTGCCTTAAAGCAGTTATCGGCGATTCAGTATCGAACTTTTATGAGCCAGCTCAGCCAGTTAATTGTTGCTGATAAGCAGGTTTCTGTTTTCGAGTGGTGTATTTTTAAAATACTGAGATACAACCTCGATGAAAAAGTAAAAACACGGGAAAAGCGCATTGACCTCAACTCAGCTGGCTGGGCGGTAGAGGCATTGTTATCGGTCTTATGCCAGCTGGGACATTCAGACCCTGAACAGGCTCAACAGACATTTAACTCAGCGCAAAATTTACTCTCAACAAAAAACAGACTGAACTTCAAAGCTGAATATCAACATAATACTGAAGTACTGGAAAAAGCCACTGACCTCTTACAGTTTTTAAAACCCCTGCAAAAACCACGACTACTTAAAGCCATGGTCAGTTGCATCAATGCCGATGGTATAGTCACTTCAGAAGAAGCCGAGTTGCTCAGAGCTGTGGCTGCCCTGCTGGACTGTCCAATTCCTCCCCTGCTAAACCAGCAAAAATTTATTTAAGGCAGTATAATTCGCGCTTTAGCGAATCTCGGATTCAGAACAAGACCATGAAAAAACTAATCTTCATTCTGCTTAGTGCCGGACTTATTTGTTCCTGCGGACAAAAAGGCCCCCTTGTGCCTCCAGGTGCGGTATCAGAATCGGGACATGTTGAGCTGAATTTTACCGAGACAGCAAAAATTCTTTCGAGTCAGGTCTAATGAGCACTTTTCACTATCAGGACAATCAGCTTTTTGCTGAAGCAGTGCCTTTGTCTCAAATTGCCCGGCAGTTTGGCACCCCCTGCTATGTTTACTCCAGACAATCTCTGGAGCAGGCTTTTCTGGCCTATAAAAAAGCGTTTCCGGAATCTGGTGCACTAATCTGTTACGCCGTAAAAGCCAATTCTAACCTGGCTGTTCTCAATGTTCTGGCCAGACTTGGTGCAGGTTTCGATATAGTTTCAGGCGGTGAACTGGAA
>JAYPJO010000268.1:0-2846 GCA_038128465.1 Gammaproteobacteria bacterium | reverse complement strand
AACTCTTTCCTTTGATGCAGTAATCGTTGGTGGCGGTGGGTCTGGCATGCGATCGGCGCTGCAGCTGGCGCAATCCGGTTACAAGACTGCAGTTATATCCAAGGTCTTCCCGACACGTTCTCATACTGTTTCTGCGCAAGGTGGTATTACCTGTGCTATTGCCAGTGATGATCCGAATGATGATTGGCGCTGGCACATGTATGACACGGTCAAGGGTTCGGACTACATTGGTGATCAGGATGCCATTGAATACATGTGCAGTGAAGGGCCGCAAGCTGTTTTTGAACTGGAGCATATGGGGCTACCGTTTTCGAGAAATGAAAATGGACGTATCTACCAGAGGCCATTTGGTGGACAGTCCAAAGATTATGGTAAGGGCGGCCAGGCAGCGAGGACATGTGCTGCTGCAGACAGAACGGGTCATGCCCTTTTGCATACGCTTTATCAGGGAAACTTGAAAAATAATACCGTATTCTTTAATGAATGGTTTGCCACAGATATCGTCAAGAACCAGGATGGCGCTGTCGTTGGTGTGATTGCCATTTGTATTGAAAATGGTGAGACCGCCTACATCAAATCCAAGGCCACCGTATTTGCCACAGGTGGTGCAGGTCGAATTTATGCCTCAACAACCAATGCGCTTATTAATACCGGTGATGGTGTTGGCATGGCGCTGCGCGCAGGCTTTCCGGTTCAGGATATTGAAATGTGGCAATTTCATCCGACGGGCATTCATGGTGCCGGTACGCTTGTCACTGAAGGTTGTCGTGGTGAGGGAGGCTATCTTATCAACAAGGATGGTGAGCGGTTTATGGAGCGTTATGCACCAAATGCCAAAGACTTGGCTGGACGGGATGTTGTTGCCCGTTCGATGGTGCTGGAAATTCTGGAAGGCAGAGGAGTCGGTCCTAATGCTGATCATGTCTTGCTGAAACTGGATCATCTTGGTGAAAAAACACTGAACGCGAAACTGCCTGGCATCCTCGAACTGTCTCGTACTTTTGCGCATGTTGATCCGGTTAAAGAGCCTATACCGGTTATCCCAACCTGCCACTATATGATGGGCGGCATCCCAACGAATGTAAATGGACAGGCCCTTACACAGGACGAGCAAGGAAATGACAAGATCATCGAAGGGCTGTTTGCTGTTGGTGAGGCTGCCTGTGTATCCGTTCATGGGGCAAATCGCCTGGGTGGAAACTCCTTACTTGACCTAGTGGTATTTGGTCGGGCGGCCGGGATTCATATCGAGAAAATGCTGAGTCAGGGAATAGAGATGCGTGATGCATCTGAGACCGATATTGAACAGGGTATGCAGCGCCTGAACAGATTAAATGAAAGCAATGGCGGTGAAAAAGTACCGGAGTTGCGCAAGGAACTCCAAGGCATCATGCAGAATCACTTTGGAGTGTTCCGCCGAGGTGACTTCATGAGGGAGGGGATAGAGAAATTGACCGCTCTGCGTGATCGTCTAGCCAATATCTCCCTGGAAGACAAGAGCCAAGCGTTCAACACCGCGCGTATAGAAGCGCTGGAGCTTGAAAACCTCTATGAGGTTGCTGAAGCAACGGCCATAGCTGCTGAAAAACGCGAAGAAAGTCGTGGTGCTCATGCCAGGGAAGATTTTACTGAGCGTGATGATGAGAATTGGCTATGCCACTCACTGTATCTACCAGGGACTAAAGTTCTGTCCAAACGTGGCGTTAATTTTAAACCGCTTACTGTGCCGACTTTTGAGCCAAAAATTCGGACTTATTAATCAGTTATTCTAGTAAAGTGTACAGGTGAACTATCGTGCAAGTTAGTGTTTATCGTTATAACCCTGAAACAGATCTGAAACCTTATATGCAGGAAGTGGAGGTTGAGCTGCCTGAAGGTAAAGATCTGATGGTGCTGGATGTGTTGCATTTGGTGAAAGAAATGGATGCCGGTGTTGCCTACCGCCGATCCTGTCGTGAAGGAGTCTGTGGGTATCAACATGAATGGTAGAAACGGACTGGCCTGCATCACGCCCGTTTCTGAAGTAATCAAGAACAACAAGCTCGTTCTAAGGCCCTTGCCTGGTCTGCCAGTGATCAGAGATCTGGTTGTTGATATGGGAGCGTTCTATAAGCAGTACGAAAAAATCAAACCCTATCTGCAGAATGATGAGCCTGCACCCGCTATGGAAAGATTGCAGTCACCTGAAGACAGAGCCAAGTTAGATGGTCTTTATGAATGTATTTTGTGTGCCTGCTGTTCAACAAATTGCCCTTCATTCTGGTGGAATCCTGATAAATTTGTAGGCCCTGCAGGTTTGTTGCAGGCCTATCGCTTCCTGGCTGATAGTCGTGATACTTATACTGAAGAACGTTTGACTGAACTGGAAGACCCCTTCAGTGTATTCAGGTGTCGCGGCATTATGAACTGTGTAGCCGTTTGTCCAAAAGGCCTCAATCCAACCCGAGCAATTGGTCATATCAGGTCCATGCTGATAGAGCGTGCCACCTGATAATTTTCAGGAACTGTCATGTCGACAACACAAAATTTCCGTGAATTGATGCTTGCCTCCAGCCATATATCCGGAGGTAACCTGGAATATATAGAAGAACTTTACGAAGCATATCTGGCTGATCCTGCCTCTGTTTCGGAACAGTGGCAAAAATATTTCAATGATCTGCCAGTGGTAAATGCTAAAGGCAAGGACCCGGTGAAAACGGAAAAAAAATCAGAAATAGCTCTTTCCGTCATAGAAAAACAGTTTGAAGGTCTGCCACGCCGAAGCGATGCGCCCATTATTATCCAGCATGCGATTGCTGGTCAGCAGGTGTCAGCAATTCATGAGGTAAAACAGGTCAGTGTTGTAC
>JAYPJO010000267.1:0-2850 GCA_038128465.1 Gammaproteobacteria bacterium | reverse complement strand
AGTCAGGGGGCATGGTCCTGGCCAGGAAGTTTTACAAACTGGCAAAAAAGGTATCTTGATCACAGATATTGACCAGGTCGGTAACTATGCGCTGCGCTTACACTTTGATGATGACCACAACACAGGGATATACACCTGGGAATACCTGCACGAACTTTGCCTGAATCAGAAAACCATGTGGGAGCAATATCTGCAAAAACTTCAGGCAGAAAATAAAAGCCGAGAAGATCTCCCGGAAGATACCCAGGTCGTTACGATTAAGCCTCTTTCATCCGAATAAGAATCAGGTCAATTGTAAGAATGTTGTTTTCCGCTTGCATGGATGCGTTACAATAGGCCCCATGAGCGATCCTCAAAAAAAGACCACCGACTTTGGTTACAAACAAGTTCCAGTAAATGAAAAAGCGGAACATGTTGCCCATGTATTTCATTCCGTAGCCCGTAACTATGACATTATGAATGACATAATGTCGCTAGGTTCTCATCGGCTCATCAAGAAGTTCACCGTCCAGTTAACTGCACTCCGCAGTGGTCAGAAGGTTCTTGATCTGGCCGGTGGTACAGGTGATTTCTCAATTCAATTTTCTCCTTTGGTGGGCAGTAAAGGGCAGGTAGTACTGGCAGATATCAATGAATCCATGTTACGGGTGGGTCGTGACAGGATTATTGATATAGGTAATTTATCAAATATCTCCTATAGCCTTGCTGACGCAGAGAAACTGCCATTTGCTGAAAACAGTTTTGATTGTGTATGTATCGCTTATGGTCTTAGAAATGTCACTGATAAAGATGCAGCTTTACGCTCAATGTTGGAAGTCGTCAAGCCCGGGGGTAGAGTCGTGGTACTGGAATTTTCAAAACCTCGGAAACAACTTATTAGTAAGGCTTATGATCTGTATTCGAAGCTCTGGCCAATGGCAGGAAAAATTGTCAGTGGCGACAGTGAAAGCTATCAGTACCTGGTTGAATCAATTCGTATGCACCCCGACCAGGAGACATTGAAATCCATTTTCCTGGCGGCAGGTTTTGAACGTTGTGAATACCATAATGTTATGGATGGTATTTGTGCCATACATATTGGATTTAAAAATGACGGCTAAACTGCTGCTGGCCGGAGCCCTGGCAAATATAGAAATCCTGGTAAACGAAGCACTCAGCCTTGATACACAAAGCAGATCAAAACTGGCCAGGCTGGACGGCAACATTATTGCTGTAAAATCTACAGAACCGACCTGCTTCATCTACATTACTGCCCATGAACAAGGGTTTTTATTATCTCCAGAAATTGCAGGTGATGCAGATGCAGAGATTTCCGGAACCGCAGCTGCACTGCTAAAAATTTTGGTTGCGCACGACAAAAACAAAAGCATTCGACAAAACAACATTATCCTTAAGGGTGATATTGCTATTATTCAGGATTTTCAGAATACCCTTATGCAACTTAATGTCGATTGGGAATATCAACTAAGCAAGTTTATTGGTGATATCCCAACCTGGTTTTTGACTGAGGCCAAAAACTCCCTTAATAATTTTTTCGAGCAGAGTGTCATCAGTTTAAAAAATGATATAGATGAATATCTGCACGAAGAAAAGAAAGTTTTGCCGACCAGATATGAATTGGAAAATTTCTATCATCGTATTGATGAATTGCGTCTCAAACTGGACCGCAACCAGGCCAGACTCGCAAAGCTACAACCCTGAATAGAAAATTATGCTATCGTTGCTCCCCCTTAATAACTTTCGTAGTTAAACGTGAAGAAATATTTACGACTTATAACAATATTACGGGTTGCTGCACGATATAACCTGCAGGAATTAACTGCTGATTTTAATCTGAAGGGTCCAGCGCTATTTCTGTTAAAAATACCTTTTAAAACAAATCCGAAATTCAAGGATCTAAATAGAGGTACTCGCCTGCGACTGGCTTTCGAAGAACTAGGCCCGATATTTATCAAATTCGGACAGCTTTTATCAACTCGCCGGGACATGCTGCCTTTGGATGTCGCTGATGAACTCGCCAAATTACAGGATCAGGTCCCTCCCTTCGATGGTAAAGAGGCACAGACACTTATAGAAAATGCTCTTGGTGATAAAGTTGATAATCTGTTCAGGAATTTTTCGGCCATACCGCTTGCTTCAGCATCGGTTGCCCAGGTTCATACAGCCAACCTGCTCTCCGGTGAAGAAGTTGTCATCAAGGTTGTTCGTCCCGGCATAGAGCATATTATTGAGCAGGATCTGGAACTGTTAAAGTTTCTGGCTTCATTTATTGAAAATTTTACAAAAGATGGCAAGCGACTGCGGGCAAGGGAAATAATCCGGGATTATGACTTCGTCATTCATGATGAGCTAAACCTGCAGGCTGAGGGTGCCAACGGTACTCAACTCAAAAAGAATTTTGAAAACAATCATTTGCTGTATGTACCAAAGGTCTATTGGGACTATACCCGCCAAAACGTACTTGTCATGGAACGTATTCATGGCATTCCTATCAGCCAGATTAATGAACTGAAAAAGGCCAATATTAATTTAAAAAAACTTGCTGAAACCGGCGTTGAAATATTTTTTACGCAAGTTTTTGATCACAGCTTTTTTCATGCTGATATGCACCCTGGGAATATTTATGTTTCATCTGAGCATGCTGACAATCCACAGTATATTGCTTTGGACTGTGCAATTTTTGGCAGCCTTAGCGAAGATGACCAGCAGTATCTGGCAAAAAACCTGCTGGCTATTTTCAAGCGTGATTATAGAAAAGTTGCAGAGCTACATGTTGAGTGTGGCTGGGTGCCTACCAATACCCCCATACATGCCTTTGAAGCCACCATGCGCAGTGTCTGTGAACCAATA
>JAYPJO010000266.1:0-2868 GCA_038128465.1 Gammaproteobacteria bacterium | reverse complement strand
CCGTAGTTCATGTTACCGTTCAGGAGTTCAATATTGGTCGAATAAAAATATAAAGATACCTGGACACCCTTTTTCTCAGCGAGATATGTCCACAGTGGTCTGAAAATATAGGCAGAATTATTGTAAAAAACAGCAGCCGGCAAATTTTGCGATATAACACAGTCGCACTGGTGCATTCTTGCGATTTCAGCCATCAGCAGTGCCTCACTCCAGCGTCCACTTAATAGAGAGCCCAATGCCTTGAGGATGGAAACGACCGCCTGCTTCAGAAAAACTGCGATTCCCCACATGGTGGAAGGATACGGGAGCACCCCACCTGTTCTGCGAATCGAAAATCCCTGATAAGTCATATCTGGCGTCCCCTTCACATTGTGCCTGATCTCTCGAACATCTGATAAAGGGGTTGTGTTGGTCGCTGCAAGGTATTTTTCAGCAAACCAAGCAACCAGGCAATAACTGCCACTTTTTATTCCACAAGGCAGCGAATTACGCGTTATGCCAGGCAAAACGATATACCCGTTACCCTGGTTATTTCCTGTATTTCCGACACACAGGCATACTTTCACGCTTCTAAGAAATATGACGAAACCAAGTATGGAGCCTTTCATCCAGGATTTAAGACAATGCAAAAACCACAAAAACCTGGAATAAGGGGCATTAACATCAATGCCTTTCTCCCTAACTATGTCTACCACCTCACCCGGCATAGCATAAGCAAATTTCCCGGCATCGGCACTGCCAATATATTCCAGCAGCTTTTGCTTGAAATTCGAGCTCGAATACCATTGCAGAAGGTATTGCTGTACAACCAGGCCGGCCAATCGTGAATCGCCGACAGCCGCTCGGAATTTCCCCGTGATCGCCTGGTGGTAATCAGCACGGGATACTTGTTCAAGAATATCGAATATCTTGCCAAGTTCGTTTCTGGACCTGAGAATTGTATATCCTCTCATCGATCTAGCTATCTGATGATTGAAATACCTGTGTCTCACTGCACTGATGCCTATAGAAAACTCGCCGAGGTTAAAATTGTCGGGGTAACCATGCTGTCGGTAATAGCGAGCAAACTTTCGCCTGTTCTTGTCATGGGATTTAGGGGTTTCTGGCCGCCAGGATGTTGATCTTGGCGGGTTCGCCTTCAAAAAGGTATTTTCCTGAAATATCGGCGATCCACTCATAGCCCGCCTTAATGAAGCTGTTTCTCGATGCAATGTTCTGTGAATAGGTCCCGGCTTCAATCCATCTCAAACCCAGCTGGTCGAAGCTCCACTGCGTGACTACTGATATAGCGGCGCTGCCTAGACCTTTGCCCCAGGCCTTCTTGTCAAATATACAAATACCGAGGTGCGCTGTGAGATGGGTGTGCTCGATGTGGTGAATCCGCACAGTACCCACCAGGGATGGCGGCTCTCCATGCCAGATACCGAATAAAACGGCGTCCTCTGACTCTTTAATAAGGCTCACAAAGTTCTGTTGTGAATCCATAGTCTGCTTTCTTGACTTGTCGGTGACAAGATACCTGTTGACTGCAGGATCATTTATCCCGGAAAGGTAGTTTTCAGAGATATCTTCGATGCCCAAAGGCCGCAGGAAGCCACTTTCAAAGCTCAAGATCAGTTCGGGTTTCATCCCAGCAACTCCCATGACACAGGGGTTCCTTTAACTACATTTTTACTGATTTTTCTGCCGAGTATCATGTCAAGGTACTTGGGGGGAAGCCCGAAACCGGGGCGTATGGAACGGACATTTTTTTTCGTTATCTCGGAACCTGCCTCTACATCTTCCACAAAATACAATGATCGCCTGAACACCAAAGACTTCTTTTCATTTTCTGTTGGGCCATAAGTGACTTTGCCAAGGGACTGCCAAGCCCTTGCCGTTTCAGTGACCAACATTTCAAGCTCGCCTGGTTCCAGGGAGAATGCGCTGTCCACCCCGCCATCATTCCTGTCCAATGTAAAATGCTTTTCTATGAATGTTGCCCCCAATGCAACACTCGCTACTGCCACGCCGGTACCCATGGTGTGGTCGGACAGTCCCACCTGGCAATCGAACAATTGCGCCATGTGGGGTATGGTCAGGATATTGGTGTTTACCGGTTCCGCAGGATAAGTACTCGTACACTTGAGCAAAATTAGTTCCTTGCATCCTGCATCCCTGGCGGCTTCCACGGCCTCGTTCAGTTCACTGGTACTTGCCATGCCTGTTGAAATAATGAGGGGCTTGCCCGTTGAGGCGGCATATCTAATTAAGGGCAAATCGATATTTTCAAAGGAAGCAATCTTGTAGCAAGGCACATCAAGATCTTCCAGAAAGTCCACTGATGAGAAATCGAATGGCGAACTAAACGCAACCATGCCGAGTTCTCGCGCTTTTTCAAAAATCGGTGCATGCCATTCCCAGGGCGTATAGGCTTGCCCGTATAACTTGTAGAGGGAACTGCCCTCCCAGAGATTATCCGGGTCACTGATGAAAAACTCACCCTCTTCCACATCAATGGTGATGGTATCTGGGGTATAGGTTTGCAGTTTCAGGCCATCCGCACCGGCTTTCGCGGCCGCTTCCACTATCTGCAAAGCGCGATCAAGGGAATGATTATGATTTCCCGACATTTCGGCAACAATGAAAGGCTTGTTCATCGGGCCAAGCAATTTATGGCCAATTTTGATTTCTTTCATCTTCAGGGCTCCAAGACCAATGCGTCAGAACGACGGATCAGTACAGTATTGACCGGAATCGGTGAGTATTCGAAAGGCTCGCCATTGACGTCAAGAATCGACCAGCAAACATCGGTAAAACCCGCCCGGTGCCGCATCAGAGCGGTGGATGACACTCTGGGATTTATCTCAAAGATTCTCGGGCCCTTTT
>JAYPJO010000265.1:2117-2869 GCA_038128465.1 Gammaproteobacteria bacterium | reverse complement strand
CACTGGTTAATCTTGAAAGACAGGTTGCCGACTGGACTCAAGACCAGGAAAGATATCAGTTGATGCGTGAGTTACAGGCGGAAAAAATTCCGGCAGGTGTCGTGCAGGATATAGCCGATACCTATGACCACGACCCGCAATTGAAACACAGGGAGTACCTGGCCTATCTGGATCATGCCGAGTTGGGTGTTTTCGGGCATCAGAAACCACCCTTCAGATTATCCAGGACACCTTCGGATGTCAGCCTGGCGCCAGAGATGGGGCAGCACAATGAAAAAATCTGTATGGAAATTCTTGGTTTGTCGCAGCAATACTATGATGAGCTAAAACAGGACAATTTATTTTGTTAAAGCGTGCCATGACCTCAACAAATACAACAGCTAGTCAATCGAACCCAGAGCAAAGTAATGCCGGGGATAAACAGATGCGTTCAGGCTTGCAGTGCACTGCTGATGCTAAAAATTTTCAGAAAGAATTTGGCAAAGAACTGAGGCGCAGGGTCATTGAGGAAGGCGAGCCCTTTGCCATTGTTCAGGCTGATACGCCACATGAAATATTTCATGTAATGGATATTCCAATTATTACCAATCAATGGTGGTCTGCTTACATTTCAGCGAAACAGCTGGCTCCGCGCTATATCAAGGTTTTAGCTGATCATGGTTATCCGGAAACCAGTTGTAAATATTGCTCCCTGGGCCTTGCCTGTACCCTTGAAAATGATCCGGAAACTGCGCCATGGGGAGGCTTGCCCA
>JAYPJO010000265.1:1618-2107 GCA_038128465.1 Gammaproteobacteria bacterium | reverse complement strand
TTGCCCAAACCCACTGTGCTGGTTGCGCGAACAACCTGTGATTGTATTCAACAGGTTTTTGGCCAGTGGGCTGAAAAACTGGATGCGCCATTTTATGCCATGGAAGCCCCTGGATGGACAGAAACAATCCCTAACTGGTGGGAGCATGGACCGACTCAATGGGAAGAGGTATACCAGTCTGAACGGATTGATTTAATGGTCGAAGAGATGAAGGACTTAATTAATCTGCTTGAATCCAGTACCAATCGTGTTTTTGATTACGACAAATTAAGACAATTAATGGAAAACATTAATACACAGGAAACCATACTTGGAGAAGTTGCATCCCTTGCACTGGAGACCTTACCTTGCCCTGTCAACATCGTGGATCAGATGCCAAACACAATGATCCCCCAGTGGCATAGAGGCTCAGAATGGGCTATGAGGCATGTTGAGAAATTTCGGGATGAAGTCAAACAACGTGTTCATAAAGGCATTGCCGTTAGCACA
>JAYPJO010000265.1:0-1608 GCA_038128465.1 Gammaproteobacteria bacterium | reverse complement strand
TTTTGTCTGGTCAATGTATCTGCCTTTTGCCTACAGTGCTTATCCCCGCTTTAACCTGGAAGACCCTTTACGTGCCCTAGCCAGTCGTGTTGTCAGCATGAATGAGGTGTTGCATCTGCCGCCATGGATGAATGACTGGATGGTCCACGAAGCCAAACGTTCCAAAATTGATGCCGTCATAATGCTTATGCCTGAGGGAGCCAGACTTTCGCAAAGTGGCTCTCTTTTCACAAAGCGGGCGTTTATCAACGCAGGGCTTCCCGTCATTGACATGTGGGCAGATATGGTCGACTCAAGTCATTGGGATCACGACAAAATGGTGCAATATGTCGGGGAAACTCTGGAGCAAATCTGATTGTAGTGACTGCTATTTTTGCTGAGTTAGGCTTACATTATTGTTAGCCATCCCGGACTCTTTACCTGGTTTTATTCTGAAACAACAGGAACAGATACAAAAGAGCGGGCAGATCCCGATTGCAGAATTGATACTACGGGTGCCTGTTCAAATTGAACAGTACGGAATCGTTGCCTGACATCTGCACCTGTAATTCGCAGACGCAATTGATGTCCTGTCTTTAAAATATAGGAAGCGGGTATCAAATCAAATCGCATTTGTGCAGCCTGGCCGACTGGTAAAGCGGTAATGTCTTCCTGAAAACTTGAAAAGGCAGCCCCATATAATTCTCGTAAGGAGGGGATTGTTCCGATCGATGGGATGCTCTTAACCTGCCATGACTGAAAATAGTAATGTCACCATCCGGGGAAATATCTTCAAGGTAAGCAAAGATATCGGTATCTGGCGTAGAAGATGTGATCCAGAGGTTTACGACAGGATGTCCAGCGATATGCAGTTCTTCCTGCAACGGCGCGGTTTGATATGAAAGACCCTGGTTTTCCATAATGCAGGGCCAGAATAAAAAATATAAATCCACATCATCCCTGCACACAGGGTTGTAGTTCACAGTAAATGTGTCCGGTTGGTCTTCACTGTTTGATTCCAGGCTGATGGCTAATTGCAGGTTGCCGACAGACGCTGTCGTGGCTGAACCAGTCAGGGAATAGTCGATATATTCAGCAGTTTCAAGTGGCCAGCCTGTTGCTGAGGCCCATTCATTTCCTTCGGCAGCATTATTGGTAAAGTAATACACTGGGTCCTCATCCATCCAGCCGTTTTCTATGCCTTTCAGGAAATAATCAAAGAAGCGTAGCTGTTCTGTATGCATGGGGAAATCGCCAACCTGGCAATGTCCCAGGCCGCCCATCCACAAGCGCTTTGGATTGCTCAGGTTGTTAAAAGCAAGAATGGATTCAAAACTGCCCTCGTCAAACCAGTTCCCCCACAAAAATATACCGATATCGGAAGATTCAATTTCAGTTTCGTAATTTGAAATGGCGACTTCCTGCCAGAAATTACTGTCTACCAGTGAGGAATAGGAGTCCCTGTAAGGAATCTCCCGCCATAGATCTGCCATGACTGTTCCCTGCAGATGCTCTTCGAGGGCCTGCTCCAGGATGCTGCCATCGGTATCGCTATCAACCGCCAGGACACCCTGCCCAAAATCCTGTCCGGGGTCTTCAGTTCGGGTATTAAACTGCGCCATGATGCCG
>JAYPJO010000264.1:1804-2872 GCA_038128465.1 Gammaproteobacteria bacterium | reverse complement strand
TTACCACCAGGACCAGGGTTTCGGCCATGGCTATTTCACAGAACATTGGCACCATGATCACGGCTTTTTTTCCTGCACTGTTTGTCAGTCTGGCGCCACCAGGCACTGAAAATATCCCTGTGGTCTTAGGCAGCTGCACATTGTTCATTACCATGTTGGCGGCCATCAGCGCTTACAGCGCCAGGGAAACCTATAACGTGCATTTGCATGATCTTGGTATTCAGAGCTCAACTAAAAAATAATGAGTTAGTGCTGCTCAATTTTAATTTTTCATTGAGAAAATATTTTTATCGGTAAGAAAATCTAGAAAACTTCGCGCCCGGTGTGACAGATCACCGGGGCTGGTGTAAATAGCATTCAGGGGCAGGCCTGGAATGCTGTATTCAGGCAGTATGATTTCCATATCTCCATTCTTCAGATGTGGCTGTGTCAGCCAGGCAGGCAATACCGCTATTCCAATTCCCTGCAGGACAGCAGCCTGCAACATGTCAGCATCATCTACCTTGAAGGCACATTCGACATCGATGCTGTGCCGGCCAAATTCACTTTCAAATACCCAGTTGGTCGTCATGCCGAAACGTGAATAGCCAATACACAAATGCTCGGACAGTTCACCCGGGTCATTAGGTGCAGGTCGTTCCAGCAGGTATGTCGGACTCGCAACAAGCATACGGCTGATGCGGCCCAGATGTTTGACACGCATGGAGCTGTCATTCAACTCACCAATTCGAATGGCCAGTTCGGCACCTTCCTCCAGCAGGTTTATATGACCTTCAGATAATCTGAAATCCAGTCTTATTCCGGGATGCCGACGTAAAAAGTCAGCGGCAACTGGTGCCAGAAAGTGTCGTCCCAGTGATGAAGGGACAGCAACGATAAGCGTGCCGGCCGGTTCGGGTATTGAGTCAAAAGCACTGGCTCTGGCCAGGTCATAGGTTTCCAGAATATTGCGGGCATGCTCATAAATGCGAACAGCTTCTTCGGTTGGCGTCATTCGTCTGGTCGAACGTAAAAACAGGGTTGTGCTGAACCTGTCTTCTAGCCAGGAAATGCGTTTGCTGACAGTTG
>JAYPJO010000264.1:0-1794 GCA_038128465.1 Gammaproteobacteria bacterium | reverse complement strand
TGGGTCGTGTTAAGTCTTTTTGCTGCGCCTGAAAAACTCCCGCTTTCATAGACATGAACCAGTGTTTCAAGACAATCAATGCGATCCATACTAATTCTAAATAAGAATAAATTATATTCATTTCATGCTATTAACATTTAAATAGCAATGCAATAAGCTGAGTGCAGTTTTTTCAGGAGAATATGAATTATGCATAACATAGGTATTGTTGGGGCCGGTATAGCCGGTTTGCATCTGGCTCTTTATCTGCAACAACATGGTATAGATGCAACTATCATTACTGATCGGGAACCTGAAGAATATGCTTCCTGTCGTTTACTCAATACCGTAGCTCACCATAACACCACCCTGGAGCGAGAAAACATTCTTGGTGTCAATCACTGGACCGAACCTGAACAACATTATTATTACCATGATCACTGGTTAAACGTGCCTGAACCCGTACATTTCCCCGGAAGTTTTGCCAAACCATCCCGCGCCGTCGATTACCGGATTTATCTGCCGACATTAATGCAGGACTTCATTGAACGGGGTGGCAATATCGAGTACCGAGCTATTGGGGAGGACGATATTCAGCCGATGGTTGATCGCTTCGATTTACTGGTCGTTGCCGTTGGAAAAGGTCCGCTCGGTTCCATGTTTGAACATGATGCAACGGAATCTCCCTTCAGTCAGCCGCAGCGTCGGCTTTGTGTTGGCTTGTATGAGGGTGTAGCACATGAGGAAGTCAAGAATACCACGCTCTCCATCGCACCCGGTATGGGCGAATTACTGGTTATTCCCACTCTGAGTTTTGGTGGCATGGTTACAGCAGTGCTGTTTGAAAATGTACCCGGTACCGAGTTGGAAGCAACCGTTACCACTAAATACGATGATGACCCTGCAGTATTTAAACAAACCATTCTTGACGCCCTGGAAAAATTCCACCCGGGTGTATATGACCGAATTGATACATCCAGATTTGATCTGTGCCAGCCACTTGATGTGTTGCAAGGCGGGGTGGTGCCAACTGTGCGTAATACATCAGTTGCCTTCGATAATGGCAAGTTTGCCGTTGCAGTCGGAGATGTCCACGTCACTGTTGATCCGGTTAACGGACAGGGTGCCAATATCGCGTCCTATTCAGCCTTTAAACTGGCCGAGGAAATCATCAAGGCACCTGTGCTTGATAAGCGCTTCATTGAGCGAGCCGATATGGCGCGTAATGACCGCTGTCTCGGTGCTGCACGCTGGACCAACCTGATGATGAAGCCGCCTTCAGAGGAATTCCAGATGCTGCTTGGGGCAATGAGTCAGAATCAAGAGCTTTGTAATGAATTTACCGAGAACTTTAACAGCCCTGAATTGCAGTGGGATAATCTGAGTTCGCCTGCTCGGATCAGAAACTGGATAGAACGTTCCACAATTTCCGGTGCTGCGGCCTGACAGGAGAGAGCACTTGAATGCATCTGAATTTCGTCATGCGGCCTCACGCTTTGCCACCGGCGTAACCGTTGTGACATGTCGTGATAGCGCGCAGGAAATCGTCGGGATGACTGCCAACAGTTTTATTTCTGTGAGTCTTGCACCTCCCACAGTGCTGGTGTCAGTGATGGATGGGCGGACATTAAGTGCTGTCAAACAGCTTGGCAAGTTTGCAGTCAATATTTTACCGGCAGGCGCCAGGGATATCTCAGGCTACTTCTCCGGACGGCAGATACAAGGCCAGCCGCCTGAATTTGAAAAGGGTAGTGGTATGCCCAAACTGGAGCAGGCTCTTGCTTTTATTGAATGTGAAACCAGTAAAATAGTGGA
>JAYPJO010000263.1:2072-2874 GCA_038128465.1 Gammaproteobacteria bacterium | reverse complement strand
ATTGCCTGAATGCACTTCTAAAAAGCCTGGGTAACAAACAAGTAGACCTTGTAATTTCTGATATGGCCCCCAATATTAGTGGTATGGCTGAAATTGATCAGCCTCGTGCGATGTATCTGATTGAATTAGCAGTGGATTTTGCTCAGAACAGGCTGCGTCAGGGGGGCGCTTTATTGATGAAGGTCTTTCAGGGAGAAGGCTTTGAAGCCCTGCTGCAGCAACTCCGGGCAGATTATAAGCGGGTAGTAAGCCGTAAACCTGATGCCTCCAGGGCGCGCTCAAAAGAAATTTACCTGTTGGCAACAGGTAAAAAAGTCTAAGCTGACTTTAATACTGTGTTTAGTGACTTTTGCAAACAGCTGAAGTAGCCGAATAAACGAAGAATGGTAGGAAAAATCAGCTTTTCGTGCCAGAATTAAGATTAGATTAGCAGTGAACATGATTTAGATAAATCCACCAGACTTTCCTGAACGTATCAGGTTTATATGTCAGTAGGCCTGACAGGGTGCAGGGAGGGAGTACAAGCTCTTGAATGATATGGCAAAAAATTTATTACTCTGGATGATTATTGCAGCGGTCCTACTCACCGTTTTCAATAATTTCAGCCAGCCAACTTCTGCCGAACAACTTATTTATTCAGATTTTATTGCAGAAGTGCAGTCCGGACAGGTTGCTGAAGTTAATATCAGCAATCTAAACATCATGGGTGTGCGCAATAATGGCAGTCGTGTTTTTACAGTTTTAACATACTTAGGCGACCGTAAATTAATTTATGTACTGTTAGCCAAAGATTTAGATTTAA
>JAYPJO010000263.1:0-2062 GCA_038128465.1 Gammaproteobacteria bacterium | reverse complement strand
ACGACAGAGTATCTGGACCCAGCTCCTGGTTGCCAGCTTTCCCATCCTGATCATTATTGCCGTGTTCATGTTTTTCATGCGGCAAATGCAGGGTGGTGGTGTCGGCGGTAAAGGTGGTCCAATGGCCTTTGGTAAAAGCAAGGCCAAGATGCTCAGTGAGGACCAGGTAAAGGTCACCTTCGCTGATGTTGCCGGTGTTGATGAAGCCAAGGAAGATGTTAAAGAGCTGGTCGATTTCCTCAGGGAACCTGACAAGTTTCAACGCCTCGGTGGCCGAATCCCGCGCGGAGTGCTCATGGTTGGGCAGCCAGGTACTGGTAAAACCCTGCTGGCCAAGGCTATTGCCGGTGAAGCCAAGGTGCCGTTTTTCTCTATTTCCGGATCAGACTTTGTAGAAATGTTTGTGGGTGTTGGTGCATCCAGAGTTCGTGACATGTTTGATCAGGCCAAAAAACAATCACCCTGCATTATATTTATAGATGAGATTGACGCAGTAGGCCGCCATCGTGGTGCAGGTCTTGGTGGTGGTCATGATGAGCGTGAACAGACCCTGAACCAGTTACTGGTCGAGATGGATGGTTTCGAAGGTAATGATGGAGTAATCGTGATTGCTGCAACCAACCGTCCTGATGTGCTGGATCCGGCACTGTTACGTCCTGGCCGTTTTGATCGGCAGGTAGTTGTTGGTCTGCCTGATATTCGCGGACGGGAACAGATTCTTAAAGTCCATATGCGCAAAGTGCCGATTTCAGAAGGTGTTGATGCTTCGGTACTTGCTCGAGCTACACCAGGCTTTTCAGGTGCAGATCTGGCTAACCTGGTAAATGAGGCGGCCCTGTTTGCCGCCCGTGGTCAGAAGAAAAAAGTGACCATGGAGGAGTTCGAGAAAGCCAAGGACAAAATCATGATGGGCGCTGAGCGCAAAACCATGGTGATGTCCCAGAAAGAAAAAATCAACACAGCCTATCATGAAGCTGGTCATACTATTGTCGGGCGTATTGTTCCTGAACATGATCCGGTTTATAAGGTGAGTATCATTCCTCGCGGCCGTGCTCTCGGTGTCACCATGTTTCTGCCGGAAGAGGATCGCTACAGCCACAGCAAGCAAAGTATACTTAGCCAGATATGTTCACTCTATGGTGGCCGTATAGCTGAGGAAATGACGATGGGTAAAGAAGGCGTGACAACTGGTGCCGCCAATGATATCCAGCGCGCAACCCAGATGGCCCACAACATGGTTAAAAAATGGGGGCTGTCAGAAAAACTGGGTCCTCTGCAGTATGACGATGAACAGGAAGAAGTGTTTCTGGGCCGTTCTGCAAGCCACAGCAACAAGGTGCTTTCTTCTGATACAACCAAAGCGATTGATGAAGAAGTACGCTCAATTATTGACTCCTGCTACAACACTGCAAAGGAAATTCTGGAAGAAAACCGCGATATCCTGGAAGCCATGAAAGATGCCTTGATGGAGTATGAAACACTTGATTCCGGACAGATTGATGACCTTATGGCTCGTAAGAAACCACGTGGTCCAGCTGACTGGCACGATGATGATTACCGCTCAGGCACGCCAAGCTCTGAAGACCAGGGCGAAGGAAAAGAAGACAGGAAGGAAGATAAAAAAGATTCTTCAGAAAAACCAATTGGCGGCCCTGCAGGGGTACATTGATCTTTCAGGAATCCTGAATGTAAAAGGAGCTCATCGAGCTCCTTTTTTTATTGTTATATAAAATATGAAATTTAACGAAAAAAAAATAGAACTGGATGCCCCCAAAGTCATGGGTATTCTGAATATGACACCTGACTCTTTTTCAGATGGAGGGAAGTATCTGGATGTTGGTGGAAAGCCCTTACTTGATAAGGTGCTTCAAACAGCGGAGGACATGCAGCAGGCAGGTGCGACTTTTATAGATATTGGTGGTGAATCAACCCGACCTGGTGCTGAGTCTATCAGCCTGCAGGAAGAAATGGATCGTGTTCTACCTGTGGTGGAAATTATTCATAAAAATCTGGATATCATAATTTCGCTTGATACCAGTTCGCCTGAGTTGATTTTAGAAGG
>JAYPJO010000262.1:1244-2901 GCA_038128465.1 Gammaproteobacteria bacterium | reverse complement strand
CATGCCCGCTTCTATATCAACTGTCGCTATATTGTTATCGCTGAACGGTACTTCAGTGGTTGCAATCAGTTCTCCTGCTGAATCCAGTTCCCGGGTAGTGAGCACATTGTTCTCATAATTCTGGATAATGGTAATGTCAGCAAGCTGGTACTGTATTTCTCGTTCCACTAACACTCCGTTTTGAAAAGTTGCACTGAAAATATAATCTCCATCCCTGGAATAAAAAGCACCATCCAGGAATGAGTCAGTGATGTTTACTTCCAGTTTTATCGAACCATCTTCATTAAAGAAAATATTTTTTCCGGTAACCTTGCCGTTTTTAATTTTATGCTGTGATTTAAATTTATTGTTTTAATAGTACGACGTGGCTGTTCCGTAAAATAAGCTGTCAGTGTTTTCAAGATAAAATTGATTGTTAGTAATCTGCAGTGTGGATAAATCAACTGATTGTTTACTATTGCATGAAGTCAGTAGTATTGGTGTGACTAGAATCAGCTTGTAGAGCAAAATTTTCATTGGTTTCCAGATATTAAAAAAGGAAAATAATTTTTATCGGGTTAAATATACCAGTAAAACCCGTGTAGGTGAGGGTGGTATATTTGTTAAACCTGGTCCAGCTTATTATGGAAATGGGCTTTTATACTTTCTATACTCTGGCAGAGGAACATTAAAAAATCAGTTGTCAGAAAATAAAATAATGGAGTCAACATGAAAAAAACCTATCTGGCCGGACTATTTCTGTGTCTGGCAGCATCGTCGGCTTTTGCCCATCACAGTATTTTTGGCCGCTTTGATGGTAACAGCATGGAAGAGATAGAAGGTGTTGTGACAGGCGTATCCTGGCGTAATCCTCATATTAATTTCATCGTTGCAGTTACCAATGAAGCCGGTGTAGAAGAAGACTGGCAGATAGAATCAACCTCCATGAGCAATTTACGCCGCTGGCTGATTGAGCCGGGGTTTGTCAGTGTCGGAGACCGGGTACGAATTGCCGGTAATCCTTCTGTGCGAGGCAGGAATGAAATGTTCGCGCATCACATGCTGATCCCAAGCGGTGAGGAAGTACTGATAGGCGCAAACTTGGAGCCGCGCTGGTCAACAGATGAAACCGTTGCAGCACGTTCACAGGTGCTGGGTAATTCCGGTGATATGGTTGATGCGAGGTCCGGCATTTATCGTGTCTGGAGCCATGCTGGTCCCATGATGTTCCCTGAAACAGTCACACCATCCTTTGATTTTGGCACTTACCCCCTGACTGAAGAGGCGCAGGCGGTCGTGGCTGATTTTGACCGGCTGGTAGACAGTCCGATTTTAAACTGTCAGCCAAAAAGAATGCCCATCATTATGGAACAGCCCTATCCCATGGAAATTCTCGAACAGGATAACAACACCATCGTATTGCATATGGAAGAGTATGACACCATCAGAACCATTTACCTGGATGACAGTATTGAAAATGTGGAAACCGTGCCAAATGCGCTGGGAAATTCAACAGGATACTGGGATGGGGATACGCTGGTTGTACACACAACAGGCATTAACTGGGGTTATTTTGATACGGTTGGTATCCCTGCCAGTGATGCGATTGAAACTGTCGAGCGTTTTACTTTGAGTGATGACGGCACCCGCCTTGACCTGCACATGACAGTAACTGATC
>JAYPJO010000262.1:0-1234 GCA_038128465.1 Gammaproteobacteria bacterium | reverse complement strand
AAGTCAGGGTACAGCCTTATGAATGTCTGCCGGACCAATAGTTTTTTGTAGGGCTATCAGTCTCTTTCAGCCTCTAGCGTTTAACCTCTTACATGGGTATTGAACCAGTCGATAGTGCGTGACCAGGCTTCGGTAGCGGTGGCTTCGTTGTAGCGTTCAGGGGTCGCATCGTTAAAGAAGCCATGGACTGAATTCGGATAAATATGACCCTCGTAGGTGACGCCTGCCGCCTGTAAAGCATCTTCATAATCGGGCCATGCCTGTACCAGCCTGGTATCAAGTTCACCGTGCTGCACCATGACAGCCGCCCTGATACGGGAAACCTCACTTAAATCCGGCGCCCCACCATAGAATGGAACTGCTGCAGCCAGATTATCACCCAAACGCACAGCCAGCTGATTGGAAATACTACCGCCATAACAAAAACCGGTTGCGCCGATGCTGCCTGTACAATCTGAACGATTCTTGAGCCATAATGCCGCTGCCACGATATCTTCAAAGCGTTTGTCCGCATCAAGCTCTCTGAATAACTGACCGCCCTCATAATCATCGCCAGGATAACCACCTACCGGTGTGAGTACGTCCGGGGCAAAGGCCATGAAATTGGATAAGGCAAACCGGCGTGCTACATCCTCAGTATGTGGATTGAGTCCCCGGTTTTCATGAACAACCACAATACCTGGCAGGGGAGTTGGTGTTTCATTTCTGCTGTCTGCACTGAATGGACGAACCAGGTAGCCTTTTATGTAACCATGCCCCTGGGGAGAAGGTACAGTGACGTAGTCTGCCACAATTCTTTCATCATCCCGGTCTATCTGCTGACCCATCGCATAGTCAGGCATCAAAGCCTGTACAATGGTGTTGGCTGACAGGCCAATTACAGCAAATTTCTTTGCATTGTCCATGAATGCCCGGCGGTCGATTTCGCCATGGATATACTGGTTGTATAGCTCTACTGCTTCAGGTGGTACGGTTCTGCGTTCTTTTGCTGACATGATTTAACCCTCGTTTTCCTGGTTACAATAAAAGGCTAGAGACTATCATCTTTTAAACACAAATTGGTACAGGCAAACATTGTCAATCGATGGAGAAATCGGGTAGTGGCTCAGTTTGCATTTCTCCATAAGAAGATATATGGGGAAATGTACTTTAATGAGGAGCACGCGGTAAATACATCCTTGTACGCTCGGCCTCGGCATCCCTGCCTCGGACGGCTCCTCATTAAAGTACATTT
>JAYPJO010000261.1:1196-2917 GCA_038128465.1 Gammaproteobacteria bacterium | reverse complement strand
TCCCTGTACTGTCTACCTTCATGGGTATATTGCAAAACATAAGACCTTCCAGAGCTACCATCTTTTCGCTCTGTAATTCGGACGCCAAATCCAGTAGGCGCACCTCTACTTGAATCAAAGACAAATCTAACTTTTCTCCCTTCAGTAGTTAGCTGGTCAATTTTTCTGTCAGTAAGGTTCATTTAGCCTAATATTTTTTTTGACATTGATTTGACATTACATTTACATACAACAGGCGTCATCGAGGGTTCTTTCAATGTCTTACAGTATAGCCACTATGTAACTGTATTAAAAGAGTTTTAATTTATTTTTGCATGTATTTCAGGAGGTTATAAGAAGTGAAAATAAATGACTGTTAATCACTTGGTTCCTGGTTCGAGTCCAGGTTGGGCAGCCAAATTCTCCAAACCTCTTGCAAATATATTCCTATCCAGACTAGATAACAGGTATTAAATATCTGGTAAAGCAAGTGGAATACGCCGGATAGCACTGGCATCGTGAACAATCAGTAACCAGTACTTATCCGGCATAAGTCTTAATCGCTGGAAAGTAAAATTTTCCCAGCATTATTGCGGACAGTAACTTCACCAATACCACTTACCAGCAATAGATCATCGACCGTTTTGAAATCGCCATTCGATTCACGGTAATCAACAATGGCTTCAGCTTTGGTCAGACCAACACCATCCAGCACCATGGCGATGGTTTCCGCATCTGCACGATTAATATCGACCTGCTCACCACTCATCATATCTGCGATAACCTGCTCATTTATTTGGTCCGACGTACTTTGAGCCAAACCAGTATATGAACCCAGCATCAGCATAATCAGGCAGGCAGAGCTAAACAGGTTGAATTTTTTTATTACATTGATTCCTTTCATATGAGTCTCCATTTTATTCAGACATTATTTTTTAGCATGCAGCATTAATACTGCTATTTAAGATTAGCAGAACTTTTTGAAATTTCTTTTTTATTTCAGCCGGAAAAAAATATCAGGCTTCAATTTCCTGAATGATGCTTTCCAGCTTGTCCGCAGGTTTTTCTGCCTGGGTGATTGGTCTGCCAATGACCAGGAAATTACTGCCCTGCTCCATGGCTAAACGCGGTGTGACCACACGCTTCTGATCATCTTTATTATCGCCTCCCGGACGAATGCCAGGGGTAACCAGTTGAAAATTTTCCGGATATTGTCTGCGCAGAAATTCTGCTTCCTTGGCCGAACAGACAACGCCATCAAGTTCACTTGCCACGGCCATTTCTGCCAGGAGCTGTACCTGCTGCTCAGGTGTATTGCTCACACCCAAGCCAAGCAGGTCTTCTGCAGCCATACTGGTGAGTACTGTCACGGCTATGAGCAAAGGCGCATCATCGAAATTCAGAGCTTCGCGTGAAGCTTCCAGCATAGCTTTTCCGCCAGACGCATGAACATTTACCATCCATACGCCAAGATCGGCAGCTGCCTTTAATGCACCAGCAACAGTATTGGGAATATCGTGATATTTTAAATCGAGAAAAACTTCATATCCCTGGGAATGAATCTGTCTTACCAGTTCAGGTCCGCAACGGGTGAATAACTCCTTACCTATTTTTAGCCGGCAACGTGCCGGATCTATATCCTGCAAAAATTCCAGGCAGGTTCTCTCCGAAGGAAAATCGAGCGCTATAATAATCTGCCTGTCATATTTCATCTTGTATTCCTGTTAGCTTAATTAACATTC
>JAYPJO010000261.1:0-1186 GCA_038128465.1 Gammaproteobacteria bacterium | reverse complement strand
CACACTTCTTTTAACGAATTTATTGGTTTTATGTATCCCCATTCATTACAGCTGGGGCATAACCAGTGCAGTTTTTTTAAATCAAACCCGCAATTAGCACATTGATATTTAGGCTGATCTTCCAGGTAAGCCGATATTCCTTCCTTCACCCTTTGTGTATTTTCCGCTTCATCGGATGACTCATTAAGCAAAATGGCCTGCCCCAGTAAATCAGCAGACGGACTCTCCGTTATATGCTTAAACAGAACATCTCTGGCTTTTTGCTTTCCTTCGGTATCCTTTATGAATTCAACAATAAGCAGTAACAAACTGGCTGATAATGGCTCCTGCAAGCTGCTTTCAATGTAGGCTTGTAACTTTTTTTGCTTTCCCAATGCCTGGTAGGAAGCAACAATAAGACCAAAGGCTTCCGCCTTATAATTCAGATCCTGGCTTGGTACTTTTAACAAGGCTTTTATTGCCTGCTTATAGTTAGCCTGCTCAAACTCCAGTCTGCCTCTGATCAGGCTGGTTCTGACATTATTCCCCACCATGTTTGTTGCTTTTGCCAGGTAGTCCCTGGCCTGATTGTAGTGCTGAAATTCCATTTCTTTTTCTGCCAGTTCACAGTAAAAATGTGAAGCCTTTAGTTCAAATCCCTGTCGCTGAGCAGGCGTACAGATTTTAAGTAAATCCTGTACCATTATGATCGCCTTTTGCCACTCTTTTTCCAGTTGATATACCGTCACCCCCTGATTTAATGCAGCAATCTGAATGTCTGTATCAGCCCTTTTCAACTCATCGATTAGTTTTTCTGCTCTATCGAGCAAGCCTGCTGTAACATAGCTTTTTACCAGTCCGAGCTTGACCTGATTAAGCTCAGCAGATGTAAACTGATAATTCGCTAGCAACTTCTGATATACCACTATTGAGCCATCCACCTTGCCACGTCGCCTCAGCAAACTTCCCAGTGCAAGATGACTGTCCAGGGTATTGGAATTTATTTCCAATGAAGAAATGAATTCATCGATTGATTCATCCGGCTCATCATTCAGCAGATAGTTCAGCCCGACAAAGTAGTCCTTATCCGCCTGGCTACGTGCAGAAAACCTGCTTTTGAAGCGTGTTCTGTAACCGGAATACCATGCCAGCGCCAACGCAATCAGCATTAACAAAAGCATTAATAGATTTCCTGATTCCATAATTT
>JAYPJO010000260.1:563-2928 GCA_038128465.1 Gammaproteobacteria bacterium | reverse complement strand
GTCACGCAGGGTATTCCTGAGAGTTTCCAGGGTATTCATACCCATCCAGGGACATTGTGCACAGCTGCGGCAAGTTGCTCCATCACCTGATGTAGGTGCTTTAATGAATTCCTTACCTGGCGCTGCCTGCTGTAATTTGTAAAAAATTCCACTGTCAGTAGCCACGATAAATTGGTGTTCGGGACGTTTGATCGCGGCATTTATTATCTGAGTGGTAGAACCCACCGCATCAGCAATATTCAAAATAGACAAAGGTGATTCAGGGTGAGCCAGTACTGCAGCATCTGGATAGAGATGTTTCATCTCTTCCAGAGCTTTTAATTTGAATTCTTCATGTACGATACAGGCACCGTCCCAGAGTAAAATCTCATCGTCTTCTGCGCCCAGTTTATTCTGGATATAACGACCCAGATGTTTGTCGGGTGCCCAGATTATCTTTTCACCCTGATCCAGCAAGTGCTCCACCACATCAACAGCAATAGCGGAAGTTACAACCCAGTCAGCACGGGCTTTGACTTCAGCTGAAGTATTAGCGTAGACCACAACTTTATGCTCAGGGTGCTCGTCACAAAATACAGAAAATTTATCGATGGGGCAGCCAATATCAAGTGAACAAGTCGCTTCCAGCGTTGGCATCAGTACGGTTTTCTCCGGACTTAAAATCTTCGCTGTTTCACCCATGAATTTCACACCACAGACCATCAGGATATCGGCATCCGAATTATTGCCAAAACGTGCCATTTCCAGAGAATCAGCTACACAACCATTGGTTCTGTCAGCTAATGCCTGCAGAATGGGGTCTGTGTAGTAATGTGCAACCAGCACGGCGTTTTTATCTTCCAGCAAGGCGGTAATCTTGCTTTCATAGTCAGCACTTTCCTGTTCAGAAAGCGGTTTCAGCTGCGGGATTTTATCCAGGTATTCCCTGACAAATACTCTGTCAGCAATCAACTCACTGTCACTACTGTTGCTTTCAATATTATTCATAATGGATAAATGATAACGGCAAAGGTTGGAAAATTAAAAGAATGATTATTTACAGGGTTCTGACCCAGAATTCCCCGGGATTACAGTAAGTTTTAACTGGCTTTGGTGGCTCTGCATAGCTCCAAAACTACAAATACTGAAAAGGCACTGAGAAAATGGTGGGTCGTGTGCGATTCGAACGCACGACCAATTGGTTAAAAGCCAACTGCTCTACCGACTGAGCTAACGACCCGTCAAGAAAGGCGCACATACTACTGTTTTCAGAGAAAAATACAAGCCTTTGTGATTATCCGAAAGTGAACCAGTTTGAGTTTCCCAATGAGACGATATAATGGGAAACGTACTATGATGAGAAGCAGTCCGAGGCAGGGATGCCGAGGCCGAGCGTACAGGGACGTATTTACCGCGTGCTTCGAATTAAAGTACGTTTCCCAAATGTCTGTGAAAGTAACAAAAAACAACTCAAACTGGGGCACTACCCTTTATCTATAGCTCCAATTAGCAGTAAATAGTCGGGTCTTCCGCGCCAGCTTCTAGAAACCCTTTTTGGCGCAATCGGCAACTGTCACATTCCCCACAGGCTTTGCCATCCTGGTCTGCCTGATAACACGAAACTGTCTGACTGTAATTTACACCAAGATCATTTCCACATTTAATAATTTCAGCTTTACTGAGATCCATCAGCGGTGTTTCAACCCTGATTTCATGACCCTCCACTCCAGCTCTGGTAGCAAGGTTTGCCATTTCCTGAAAAGCGCTTATAAATTCCGGGCGACACTCAGGGTAACCGGAATAGTCCAGTGCGTTGACTCCTATAAAAATGGCTTGCGCACCAAGGACTTCAGCCCAGGCCAGCGCATAAGCGAGAAACACCGTATTGCGGGCAGGGACATAAGTCACCGGGATACCTTCGGTCCCGGTAACAGGAACATCAATGCTGGTATCTGTCAGGGCTGAGCCACCAATGCCAGACATATCCAGAGGTATGATTTTGTGCTGTTTGACCTGCATGCTTTGTGCAATGTTCGCAGCTGCCTGTAATTCACTGGAATGGCGCTGGCCATAATCAAAACTCAGGGCATAACACTCATAGCCCTGCTGCTTCGCCATGGCAAGGCAAGTAGCGGAGTCCAGTCCTCCTGAAACCAACACTACAGCAATTTTTGCATCCTGCGAATCAGTCATATCAATGTCCGGGTTTATTGCCCCATAAGTACTTATGTAACTGCACCTGAAACCTGACGGGTAGTTGATCTGCCAGCATCCATTCGGCTAATTGTTTTGCCGGTATTTCCCCATCGCTGGGTGAAAATAAGACATCTGCCACCTTATTCATCAGGTCATATTCCTGCACTTTAGCTTTTGCCCATTCATAATC
>JAYPJO010000260.1:0-553 GCA_038128465.1 Gammaproteobacteria bacterium | reverse complement strand
TAACAAACTTGACCTGATCATGTGGCACTAATAGCGGCAAATTGGATTCCAGGTTTTTATCCATTTCTCCGGAAGCAGGTGTTTTTAAATCCAGAACCTTGATGACGCGGGCATCAACATCTTTTACATCTAATGCCCCTGACGTTTCCAGCGAAACAGTATAACCCTCGTTACACAATGCACTTAACAATGTGAGACAAGACTTTTGTGCCAGAGGTTCACCACCAGTGACGGTAACGTAAGTGGTCTTATAAGCTGAAACTTCCTGAAGCACCTGATCCAGTTCATAGATAACACCACCGGAAAAAGCATATGCCGTATCGAATAAAAACAGTCGGCTGACCAATTGAATTGCTTTCACCCTGCAGGGAATAAAAAATTTCTGTGATACGTAACGCTGTGCTCATTACCTGGCGGCAACCGCTTCAAAATTTAAGGAATTATTTTTGGGAATCTAGCGATTATAGCCTTCGCGCAGGTACACTTCAGCCAGTCGTAATGAAGCGCTGCCACTTTCTGCAAAGCCCTGCAATAATTCACGCCACACTTGCTG
>JAYPJO010000259.1:1379-2936 GCA_038128465.1 Gammaproteobacteria bacterium | reverse complement strand
GCTGTAATCATGGCTGCTATGGCAAGAAATAGTAGCCCGGGGATGACAGGCAATATCAGGCCAACGACGCCTACGGCAAGGCAAATTAACACAAAAACGATGGCAAACAGTTTTGCCAGCAGGCTGTTAAAAATGTCGGAACGCGTGTTGTATTCTAGGTCCTGGTATTCCATTGCTGGCTCCTAGTACTGATATCGTCGACGACAGGGGTAGTCGTAACGACAGTGTTTGGGTTTTACCGGTGCCAGGAAGAAATAGAACACCCAGGCAAACCAGGACAGAAAAATGATTGCCAGTATCCAGCAACACTTTTCGCCACCCGTGGTTTTATCCGACCCTGCGATGATAATTATCGGCAGAAACCAGATCAGGAATGCGCCTGCTGCAACCAGGAGCGCAATGCCCACAGTCAGAATTGGAATCAGGGCAACCAGGCCAAAGCTCAGTGCGCAGATTACTAGAATAGCTAAAACAAAGTTCATCGTGGTTTCCTTTTAAATATACAAGTGTTGTTATTTAACCTTCTTAAGGCGTAAAAATGTTTATAAGTGGCCGGTATAAACAGTTGGCAATAACCACGTTACAAAGGCGCCTGTTACATGTCGAATATGTCAGTTATGTTGAGTTGTCTGAAGATACACGATTTGTCTGGCAGGCCTCGCTGCTGAAAATACTGTTCTATCTGCTGGGCATACTTGTTTATTTTTTCACTGTCGAAAGGAAACTATTACTAGACAGTAAAATTGAACAGGAATCCCGACGTATTCAATCGCACCTGGAAGGTGATGATGACGGCTTTAATTTTTTAAGGGAAAAGAAAAAGCTGGAGAACAAATCCGATAAATTACTGGGCAAATAAGGGCCAGCTGCACTTTATAGTATACTGTGCATGTTGTACCTTCATCGCCATGGCCAGGCAACTACTCAGATTACGCAACGTCCCGGAAGATGAACTCAGTGAGATTTATGAGTTGTTGGAAACTCACGAGCTGGATTTCTATGAAACCAGTGCCGGTAACTGGGGTATTTCGATGCCGGCTCTCTGGCTGGTAAATGATGATGATTATACGCATGCCCGGGCCTTACTCGATGAATACAGCGAACAGCGCTACCAGCGTGCCAGGGAAGAATATGAATACCTGAAACAAACCGGTAAAGCCCGCACGTTTTTTGATATAGCTAAAGAAAATCCATTGAAAGTGACTTTTTATTTAGCCATTGTTGGTGTTCTGGTGTATTTTTCTATCGCGCCATTTATCAACATCATGTGAGTTCACAGGTAAATTTACAATTCTGAATAAAAGGTAAGTTAAATAACCATGTCTAATGCAATTATCAGTACACAGGTTCTGGGTCTGCACTGGGAAGTGTCAGATCCATTTTTATTTTGTGCCTTCCATAATGACAAATTCCCTAAAGGCAATGACCATCTGGGTCCGGATGCATCATTGGCTGGCAGGCCTATTGGTCAGGATTTCCAGCTCAGGGATGGCTGGCGCATGTATCACGGTCAGCGTGTTGCTGGCTTTCCGGTACATCCGCACAGAGGCTTTGAAA
>JAYPJO010000259.1:0-1369 GCA_038128465.1 Gammaproteobacteria bacterium | reverse complement strand
GTATTGTACCGGTAGGTCTGGTAGATCATGCCGATTCCATGGGCGCTGCAGGGCGTTACGGTAATGGTGATGTGCAATGGCTGACAACCGGTAAGGGGGTGCAGCATAGTGAAATGTTTCCCCTGTTGAATCAGGACGCTGATAATCCACTGTTGTTTTTTCAGATATGGCTGAACCTGCCAGCCGAAAGCAAAATGGCAAAACCGCACTTTTCCATGTTCTGGAATGAGCAGATACCCGTCTATGAAACCCAGGATGCAGAAGGGAACGACATCAGGATAAAAGTGGTTGCTGGTGAAGTTGATGGCGTCAAAGCCCTGGCACCTCCACCGGATTCATGGGCCGCCAGAGCTGAAAGTAAAGTCAGCATGCTGTTAATTGATCTGGCTCCCGGCGCCAGTTGGACCTTGCCTGCAGAAGATGCCGGCCTAAATCGCCGATTGTACTTTTATGATGGCACTAGTATTCAGGCTGATGGGCATACCATTCCGGGCAATACGGGTATGCATCTGAATTCTGAGGTTGAATTGGCGATCAAGAACACGGGTGAGAATCCTGCCCGTTTTTTATTGTTGCAAGGCAAACCTATTGGTGAGCCGGTCGCGCAATATGGGCCCTTTGTCATGAACACACGTTCCGAATTGGAACAGGCTTTTAGTGATTACCAGAAGGACCAGTTTGGAGGCTGGCCCTGGCAGGACCAGGACCAGGTACATGGCAGAAGAGGGCGTTTTGCCATCCATGAAGATGGACGCGAAGAAGAACCAGCGTAAATCATTTCGGCTCTAAAACTAAATACTGATTAACGAGAGACAAGCATGTCTGAAGAAATCGCGCAAGCACAAGCATTTGGCCAGATGGTCATGAATTACTTAGTGAATTACGGTTTCCAGTTACTAGGCGCAATCATTATATTGATTGTTGGTCTGTTCGTTGCTGGCAAGGTTTCTGACAAGCTAAACAGCTTCATGCTCAGCAAGGGCATCGATGTCACGCTGAGTAAATTTACTGCCAGCGCCATAAAAATCATCATTATCGTTATGGTTGCCGTCATGGCGCTGGGGCGTATTGGTATCAGTGTTACACCTTTTGTTGCAGCCATCGGTGCTTTATCTCTGGGTGCTGGCCTGGCACTGCAGGGTTTGTTGTCCAACTATGGTGCCGGCATCAGCATAATTGTTGCACGGCCGTTTGTGGTTGGCGATACCATCATGGTGCAGGGTGTCAGTGGTGTAGTAAAAGAAATTAAACTGGGTTATACCCTGCTCACCAATGAAGATGACATCATTATCACGATACCTAATCGTCACATTGTCGGAGAAATTATTCATAACTCCTATGCCAGCAGCTTACTGGAACTATCTATCGG
>JAYPJO010000258.1:1080-2938 GCA_038128465.1 Gammaproteobacteria bacterium | reverse complement strand
GGTATAGGAAATTTCGTGATTGCTTTCATCTTCCAGTTTATGCAAACAGCATTTGCCACAGCCATCACAGAGCATTTCCCATTCTTTTTCATTCATCTGCTCCAGACTTTTACATTCCCAGAATCTGGTTTGAAATTCTGCATTATTCGCCATAGGTGAAAATTACCGGATCCAGTTTTGGTGGCAATTGCAGAAAATAGCCTTTTTCACTGATACTATTCAATACTTCACTGGCTCTTACGTGAGCCAGTTCGCGCTTAGCCGATAATTTAATCGTCATGACTTCCTTTAACTCACCCATTCTTGCCAACAAATCCGCGGGCACTCGACTCAGATCATCACCATGGGTAACATAGAGATACAGTTCCTTCTCTCTTGAAGCTTTATAAATTGTACAAAGCAGCGGTTTCATCGCAACAAGTCTACCAGCTCATCTACTATCAATGCTCTGCGCCAGCCCTGCAACTCTTCAGGTAGAGATAGTTTATCCGCTGTTATGTTAGCTTCAGCATTCGTGCTTTTAAGTTGCAGTATTTCCTGAAACAAACCGAGTAAAGTACGCTTTCTACCCAGCACTTCAATGGGCAGTTTTAATTCATCGGCTTTTTTTTCTATCAGGTGCTGGGCTTTCTTGAAGAGTTTTATTTGCCCACCAGATAATGGCCTCGGTAATCGTTCGGGTAATTTTTCTTCTCCCGGTTTCTGCGCAGAATGTATTAGGTCAATCACCCGATCGCCTTCATAATGTAAAAAATTTGGGTTAAGGTCGTTAATCTGAGTTAATTGCTCGGTGTTTTCAGGAGTCGTTTTTGCAATTTTGAGCAGTTCTTTATCCTTTATGATCCAGTTTCTGGGTTTATCTCGCTCGCGTGCACGTAATTCCCGCCATTCAGCCAGTTTTTTTAACACCATCAGCTGCTGTTGATCCAGTTGCCAGGCACCCCCTATATTTCTATATGACTGGGAAAAATCCTGAGTCAGTTCATCCCGGTAAACAGTATTCAGACGCTGACAGTCTTCTTCCAGCCAACTCAACCGTTGCATGTCGGACAACTGCATTCGCTGGCGTTCATATATTTCGGGCAAATAGGCAACATCCAGCGCAGCATATTCCAGCTGTCGGGCACTAAGTGGCCGTTGTAACCAGTTTGAGCGTGTTTCTGCTTTTGGGATATCTATAGACAGCTGTTCTGCCAGCATATTCTGATAGCTGACAGCAAAACCCTGGTTTAGAAAAGCATTGGCTATCTGGGTATCAAAAACTGGCACAGGCAAAAAACCAAACTGGCGAATAAAAACCAGGAGGTCTTCCGAGCATGAATGAAAAATCTTGACGATATGGCTGGCCTGCATCAGAGCACTGAATCGCGACCAGTCATTTATCTTTAGAGGGTCAATCAGATAATTTCTAAGCCCATCATTGAGCTGTATCAGCGCCACCCTGGGATAGAAACTATCTATACGCATGAATTCCGTATCAAGCCCCAGGTACGGTAGCTCCTGCCACGAATTACAGTACTTATTCAGCTCATCATCTTCAGTGATAAGCACATAATCAGCACGGTCCTCAATTTGCCTATCCACTGAGTGCGACCTTTAAATTTAATCCGGAATCAGCTGTCACTGATGGACTGTCTGCCAGCAAAAGAATGTAAAAGCGTACCACCATCAATGTATTCCAGTTCACCGCCTAGAGGAATACCATGCGCAATCCTGCTGACTTTCAATTGCCTCTGTGAAAGTTCCGGAATTTTCAATTGTTCGGCTATGTAATAGGCTGTTGCTTCGCCCTCAACAGTGGGGTTTGTGGCTAAAATAACTTCACTGATTTCGCTGTGCCTGACATGCTCAAGCAGCT
>JAYPJO010000258.1:0-1070 GCA_038128465.1 Gammaproteobacteria bacterium | reverse complement strand
CACAAAATAATAGCCCCGGAATGAACTTGATTGCTCAACAGCAAATACATCAGCGGGTGTTTCCACTACACATAACAGGCTTTGATCTCGTTTATTGTCACTACAGATATGACAAACAGTTTCTTCAGATAAGATCCGGCAACGCTGGCACTGACCGACCCCTTCAATAGCAGCGTCTAGCGCTTTGGCAAGTTGCCTGCCACCTTCCCGGTCCTTTTCCAGAAAATGAAGAACCATGCGCTGTGCGGATTTGGGCCCCACGCCTGGCAGTCGCTGAAAAGCTTTTACCAATTGATCAATTAATGGGCTGTAATTCATATATCTACTTTAAAAAGGAAACTTGAACCCTTCGGGCAAATTCAATCCGGAAGCCATCCCGGCAAACTGGTTTTTATTATTATCAGCGACTTTCTGGACTGCATCATTCATGGCTGCTGCGATCAGATCTTCCATAATTTCCTTATCTTCACCGAGTAAACCCGGATCCAGGTAGACCTTTTTTATTTCATGTTTACCATTCATCGTCACTTTTACAAGTCCGGCACCGGCCTCACCAGTACATTCCATTTGTACCAGTTCTTGCTGGGCTTTCTGCATTTGTTCCTGCATTTTTTTTGCCTGTTGCATCAGGCCTGCAATATCAGTCATTAGCTCCTCTTCAGTGCTATCAATAGTCTTCCGGAGTAAGCGGTTCGATGCTGTCAGGTAAAATACTGCCTTCAAACCGCTCTACCAGAGTTTTTACATTGTCATCATTTTTAAAAATTTCTTCAGCCAGGTGCTGTCTTTCCTGCTGCTTACGTGCCCGATAGGCTGCCGGGGTTTCCAGTTCGGACTCCAGTTGTTCAGTAATTATTTCCAGATGAATAGTACTATCAAAATATTCACCTAGAGCCTGTTGGATTTGCTCCTGGTGTCCTTCACCAAGCACCTTTGCATGGCTTTCCTCCAGAACCAGGGTGATCACATTGTTGCTCACCGACCTCAGTAAACAATGGGCTGCAATGCTGCGGGTTATTCCAGTCAGGTTCAAGGCATAAAAGAGTTGAATCCATTGCTCAGGCTGTAAG
>JAYPJO010000257.1:0-2945 GCA_038128465.1 Gammaproteobacteria bacterium | reverse complement strand
TAACAGTGTAAGGCTATGACGCCCCTCCCCCGTGCCTGTTTAGACCCCACCTTAGTCGATTACAGAGCGACTCGGCAGGTTGTGGGTGGCTAGTTGATTCAAGCTGCATGGGTGCAGATTTGTTGTAAGAAGGGAGATGCTGCTAAGCCAAGACTAAAGATTAAAATCAACTCCATTGATGAATGACATGTCTTCATCCCCGACTCTAGCCCTTATATCTGGCTGTCCATCGTCGTTCAAGTCCTCAAGGCTAATGAATGACATGTAGTCTTCTGTATCTAAATTTTCTGCGACTTTCTCGATGTCCTTATACCTTCCCTCTTTAGTAAGGTAATAGATTGCTAACGCATAACCTTCAAACTTTGGGCCTCCATTTTCAACCCTCAATCCCTGTTTAACAATGGAAGGCCCAGTAAGCGAGCTGGATTATCCTGAAACATCATAAATAACTCTGCCTCACTAAAACCGTTTTCTCGCAATACCCTGGCAGCCATAACCAATGCATCTGGCACAGTGGGCGTGCCGATGAGCCCGCTGTCACTCCCTATAAAGGAGTGTTCAGCACCGACTAATTTAAGGACCTCAAGTGCCCTTGCCTGCCCCTCACCACCACGGTAAAGGCTTCCTGCAGTAATCTCCACATAACCACCCAGTGCTACCGCTTGCTTAAGCTCATCATTAGACATGTAGGTATACTGAAGCCCAAGAGTTGGGTGTGTGATAATGATCCGTTCAATGCCTCGTTTTCCCGCCTCCTCCATAATCTGCAGAGCTTCGGTGGGCGTGACATGTCCCGTAGCCAAAGTCAGATTAGCAGAGGCAATTGCATCCAGAACACTTAATGTCTCGTCCAGTAGCACACCATTTGCAGAGACATTTACTGAAGGCCGAACCGTACCATCTACCTCCACTTCATGATCAGATTCATGCGTTGGCAACCAGACAATCCTGCCTCTGTCGCCACTTACTGAACTCATATAACGGATGGCTCGTGTATTCAAACCACCAACTGTCGTATTCATTGCAACAGCGCCAAATACTTCAAAATCAGCATCAACACTTTGATCCACCATCTGAGCCAAACCTGCTGTTTCGGTCCAATGATTTTTCAGGACAATTGCCCTCATTCCCCGTTGTGCTGCAGTTCTGGCTACCTCAAAAGCGTCCCACTGACGCGGATAGGCATCTGGACCTGAATGCACATGCAGATCTATCGCTCCCAACAAAATCGGATCCTGCAGTTGTTGATCCTGCGAAGGTGTCCACTCGCGATTCAGATAGGGGTCCCAGTGAGTATCTGAAAGAGCCTCAGCTGCCTGACCCTGTACTACGAACTGACTTAGCAGACAGGCTGCAACAAGAAATAAGTTCAGGATTGATTTTTCTGACATTTTTATAGATTTATCATGAATTTAAGATTTGTCTAAAGCCTGTTTAACATCATTAATAATATCGTCTATATGCTCTATTCCTACAGATATCCTGACCAAATCTGCAGTAACGCCGGCCGACTCCAGCTCTTTTTCATTAAGTTGCCTGTGCGTGGTTGAGGCAGGGTGACATGCCAAAGACTTAGCATCCCCAATGTTTACCAAGCGTAATATCATTTGAAGTGAGTCAATAAATTTTGTGCACGAATTTATACCACCCCGAATCCCAAAACTTAATATTCCAGACGCCCTGCCCCCGGTTATGGACTTACACAGAGAATGATAAGCGCTGTCTTGTAGTCCCGCGTAATTGACCCATGCTACTTTATCATGATCCTTAAGATACTCTGCCAATGTCTGAGCATTAGAGCAGTGCCGATCCATTCTTAGGCCTAGTGTCTCGAGGCCCTGTAGAATCTGAAACGAATTCATTGGAGATATGGCTGAACCGGTATTACGAAGAGGAACTACACGACATCGCCCAATGTAGGCGGCTGGGCCCAGCGCCTCTGTGTAGACAACACCGTGATAAGAGGGGTCTGGCTCGTTCAAAACACTAAATCGGTCTTTGTTAGCAACCCAGTCAAATTTACCTGAATCAACTATCACACCACCTATAGAGGTTCCATGGCCGCCAATATATTTAGTTAAAGAATGTAAAACAATATCTGCTCCATGCTCGATAGGACGACAAAGATAAGGCGTTGCAACTGTATTATCGACTATTAGAGGTACACCATTCTTATGCGCAATATCAGATAATTTTTTTAGATCTACTATGTTGCCGGCAGGATTTCCTATGGATTCACAAAAAACTGCTTTCGTATTTTCATCGATTGCATTTTCAAAACCATCAAAATCGTCATGAGAGACCATCCGCACATCAACACCTTGCCTAGGTAATGAATGGGCAAATAAGTTATATGTGCCCCCATAGAGCTGACTTGTGCTCACTATATTATCTCCCACTCCACATATGCACTGCACTGCATAAGTGATTGCTGCCATGCCGGATGCCACACAAAGACCAGCAATCCCCCCCTCCATAGCAGCTATTCTTTTTTCCAGTATGTCCGTGGTCGGATTCATTATCCGGGTGTATATGTTGCCCGGCACCTTCAAATCAAAAAGATCAGCCCCGTGTTGAGTGTTGTCAAATGTGTAAGAAGTGGTCTGATAAATTGGAACCGCTGCCGCCTTAGTGCTCTCTTCTGACTTATAACCTTCATGCAAAGCTATAGATTCTAGTTTCATTTTTAACCTCAATTGATATATGTCTTATAAAGTCATCTTATTAATTTTCTCAAAATTATTTTCAGTAAAAATTTTATATCCGTAAAAGTCGCCTACTAATAGCGCAATTACGCATGAGGTACTAATGATTGATATAAAAATAGAAGTTTTCATTATGTGAATATATACATGGTTTTACTCTTTTAAGTAACTTACCAGACATAGAAAAGCTTTAAAACCCTTCTTTTGTATTTGGGCAGGTACAGTCACTATGTGTCATTG
>JAYPJO010000256.1:1041-2981 GCA_038128465.1 Gammaproteobacteria bacterium | reverse complement strand
CAAGTATGCCGTCAGAACATAAAGTCAGTGAGGCATTCTCAAACGGGATGCTCTCTTCAAAATATTCTGCTTCTGGTAATAAGCCTACAGGAAAACTGCTTTTTTCAGGAATTATAAAACTCGCTTTACCATCCTTGAAAAGAACTGGCATAGGATGATGGGCAGCAACACTATAAGACAGAGTGTTATCTTTGCGGTTTAATAAGCCCACAAACATGGTGATATGTTTATCTAAGCCGGCTTCTATTAAATCTTTGTTCAGTTTTTTCAAAATCATGGCAGGCGTCAGTTTTTTGCTAAATCTCAGCTGGCTGTGCTCTCGTAACATCTGTTCAGTCCGAAAGCGTAATAATATGGTGATAAATGCTGAAGAAGAGCCATGCCCTGAGACATCTGCCAGATAAAAAAGCACTGAATGTTTAGATACTGCTGCATAATCAATTGAGTCGCCACTCAAATACAGCGAAGGGACAACACGATGGTTTATTTCATAACCAGCAAGAACCTGCGGAGGATTGGGCGACATTGAAATTTGAACCAGACGACCTGCCTGCTGATCAGTCTCAAATAATTCCAGGTTATATTCCAACTCATTATTAATACTTTCCAGTTTTTTCCGGTAAGCTTCATTTTCTTTAATAATCTGTGCTTTTTTCAGACTACTGTTAATAGACAGTTGCAAAAGCACAAGCTCTGTTACTGGTTTTATCAGATAATCACTGGCACCTAGCTTCATTGCTTCCACAACATCATCAAGAATTACCTTATCTGAGAGAACAATGACAGGCAGAGAAGAGGAATGGCTTAAAATAGTATTGAGAAACTCCAGAACATTTCCTTCTGCAAGGTTCAAATCACAAATAATAAGATCAGGGCTGGAAGAATGAAATGCTTCGAGCCCTTCGCTGGTATTAGAGGCAACTACGACTAAATAGGAAAGTTCCGTTAAAAAAGCTGCGATACTATCCCTGACGACCAGATCATCGTCAATCAGTAAGACAGTACTATTATCCCCTTTTTCCATTTTTTTCTTAAATAAACTATTTGCTTCTCAAATAGCTCATTAACGGATCATGCACCAACAAAATTGTTAAAAGTCAGTGTTTTATAACTCACATTTAAAACACTTGCTACCTTACTCCCTTCTTAATTTTGCTGCAACAAAAGATCGTTAAATACATCACAAAATTATTGTATGAGTTAGTTCATACTTGTTTCCAAGAAGCGATTAATCATAAAAAATAGTTTGCTCATAATAGGACCCTATGTAATGTTGAAAATGCGAGATCTGTTAAGAGGGACCTACCACACCATGACTCGTTTCCATGAACAGCGAGAATTCGAACGGGCTAAGGTTAATACCGCTATCACCCTTTATTACGGTAAACCTGAAAAGGTGTGTGAAGCGCTATGTATAAATATCAGTACTGGCGGTATGGGTATTATGACTGACCAGGTCGTGCCCATGGGTACAGAATGCAAAGTGAAAATCAATGATGGCCTGACTAACAAGAGCGAGTATCAGGCGCTGGTTGAAATTGTAAGAATATTTGAACTGGAAGAAAATCAGTTTATATTGCGCGTCAAAATACTGGTTAAATATTAGCTTCGAGAATTTTTTCCTGCCAGAACCTCTCCAGTCTTTTTTCAGAAATCACTTCCTTGGTCCCCAATGCCTGTGCATATACAGAAACCCTGTATTCTTCTATTAACCAGCGAAATTCTTCCAGTTCTTCTGAAACCATATTCTGTCTGACCAGTTGCTCATAATAGCGGTTATATCTGTCAACAAAATCCTGTATTTGCATACTCAGAATTTTGTCTTTGTCTTTTTGTCGCGGGTATTTGTTTATTCTCTCGAGTATTGCTTTTAAAAAACGTGGAATGTCAGCAAAGCGATCTGCTGGTGTATCAGTTATAAATTCTGCGTGGAATAACTC
>JAYPJO010000256.1:0-1031 GCA_038128465.1 Gammaproteobacteria bacterium | reverse complement strand
TTCAAGCTGGATCCTGATATTCTGTAAAGTACTACTGTTCTCATCAGCAAACTTCTGTTTTAGTAATTTTCGTACCTGATGGTATTCTTCGAATATGTCATAAAGTAAAGCCTCAAGTTTTTCTGCAGTGCTGATCAGACCACCCTTGTAATGCTCATAGCAGGCTTCAAAAGCCTGTTTACTCCTCGGCAGCTTATGTCCATCAAGAAAACATTTGCGATAGGCAGCACGGATAAGCAGTTCACTGACTTCCTCCCTGCTCCCGAATTGACCCAAAAGCAGGTTTTGCTGCTGATTTTGCAACAACTCTTTTCTTAAATATTTCAATTGCTGCGCATTCTTTAGCATCAAGAGTCTCACCATACCCCAGACAGATTCCTGTCTGGCCAATGGTGCATTATCACAAAGTGTCAGCGCTACACTGTCTGTCTCGTCAAGCAGGGCTGGATAGGTAATCAATTTTATTCCGCCATGCTGAATTTCATATATTTCCGGTAAATCATCAAAATCCCATTCAGTTATACCGGAGCGTTCCAGTGTAGCTTCAGAATGGCTCTGGAAATGTTGTGTAATCTCATCAGCAAATCGCTCCTGTAATTCGACCAGATCACGACCTGACCCAAGTACCTGGCCAGTGTCATCCAGCACCCGGATCTGCATACTTAGATGCTCGTCAAGCTGGTAATGTTGCCAGTTGTTCGGATCGACCACGATGCCTTTATCTGCTGTTATTTTTTTTGCCAGCAAATAACGCAAATTGCCTGATGACTGACTTTTCAGCTCTGGCAGGATCCTGTCAATCATATCCGGAATCGGTACCAGCAGTTTACGGCTTGCTTTTGGCAGTGCCTTGACCAGTGCAATACATTTTTCCCGTAACATTCCCGGTACCAGCCAATCGAGGTCTTCCTCTTTTAACTGCTTTAGAGCCGAAACTGGCACATCGACAGAAACTCCATCAGTTTGCTTACCAGGTGAAAAATTATAATCCAGATTCAAATCCATTGAAGGCGTTTTCAATTGATCCGGAT
>JAYPJO010000255.1:2493-2985 GCA_038128465.1 Gammaproteobacteria bacterium | reverse complement strand
GCCCAGGATTGAGCAGCAGCTTTTTGAAGAAAAGAACTTAACTGCTAATTTAGAGCTATTAAAACTCAACGCCTACACGAGGCACAGTTCCATTTTTAATTTTTTCCATGATTTCAGGAGACCCATTTTCCCAGACGATCAGCATGGATCGCTTGGGTGAGTAACCCTGATGACGGATATCAGCAGGCATACAGGCAACATCACCAGCACGCATAACCAGTGAAGCGCGTGGTTTACTGCTTTTACCATCCTTGATATCCCAGATAATTTCATCAGAGCACTGAATGAACCACTCTACACGGTCATTACCATGCTCTACTGGCAAGATATATTCTTCAGTAGTAGGGCAAAGCAGACTTTGTTTGCAGATTGAAACAATTGAAGGGTTCCAGGTGACATCTGATCTGGACAGATGCGCCCATAAATTGAAACCATGAATTTGGTCTTCAAAACCAGGTTCTGCATCAACTTTAGGTTGTGACTGATCCACAT
>JAYPJO010000255.1:0-2483 GCA_038128465.1 Gammaproteobacteria bacterium | reverse complement strand
TCAGAACGAATTTCAGTATCACCAGGCATGCCGATCATGCGCTGTGCAACCTGACGGGTTCGTGATATGGCTTCATCATTGTTGCCATTTTTTGGCCCCCAGGCTGTACCGGTTTCCTGAGGTGCTGCGAAGGGGTCAAAACCTTCAATAGTCCAGTCTGACAGCATGGCTTGAAAGACTTCCATCAGTTCTTCCGACTGGAAGTTTTCCATGAAGTCCTTGCCGTTATTGACATATTCTTCATTCGTGCTGCCAATAAACATGTCGACATTACCGTAATGATTGGTGGTACCAAATACGTCATCGAAGTTTACCGTGCCATAGAAAAAACCCCAGGCAATATCACGCATCAGCGCCTTCAGGAAGGCATCAATTGGCATGACATATTCGCCGTCAGGGTAGTCAATATAAGCGAAATATTCATCACGTCTAAAAGTGAAACTGCCGGCTGAAAAGTTCTGATAGCCGGTTTGCTCATTATTTACAATAGCTGTCATGTTAGTCATTGTGATATTCCTATTTTTTACTTTATTTACTTTCGTTAGTATGTGGTTAATTTATGCTATTGGCCTGCAAAGTCAATAGCGTATTCTACAATTAAGTAAGACAAATTTCTTCCCATTTTTCATTGGATTCATCCCCGAGTATAGCCTGCAATACCAGGGTAGCGGGTTTTTCTGCTTTGAAGCTGTAAGCGACCTTTTCCGGCAGTAGTGCCTGGTGACCACGATTCAGTGTGATCTTACCCATATACTGGCCTTCTGGCTTGCCATCAAGACGGAAAGAGCCTTCTTTTTCGTCATCAATAAAGCTGGTGTCGTCCAGCTTGATATAGTGAACTTCAACATCATAGTCAAAAGCAATGGCGAATTCGTCATGTGAGCAGGTGTACCAGGGAGATTCCCCTTCAGCCTTGCAGGCTTCCATGGTGTAACTCAGGTTTTTAGCGACGACTATGCGCTCATAGGGTTCATGGGTAGCTGCAACCTCATAAACGTTTGAAAAAACGTAATCCTTGATGTTGCCACTAACCATCTGCACACCACCCTTGTTGTAATTATCAATGGATGCATATGTTGTTTTATATTCCACAGACATGTTGATCTCCTGTTTAAATTTTTATCTGTTTTTAACTGGTAAATGTTTGTTCGCCGTAAAGTTAATTCAGTCAATCCGGTTATGCATTGACAGGGATCAACTGAAAACTTTCTTAGTGATTTATCCTTAATTCCTTTAATATCTTGACAAAGTTCACATAGCGAACTAATTTAACTCTGTGCGAACTTAATCGATAAATGATCCTCAATGGACCCAGATATGTCAAGTATAATCGGCGCTGACAGCAAGGATTATGTTACCTCATTAGCGCGGGGATTGGCAGTTATACGCTGTTTTGATAAAGACCACTGCAGGCTGAGTCTGACTGAGGTTGCCAGGCAAGCTAATCTGGCCCGGGCTACAGCCAGGCGGTTTCTGCATACTTTGCATTCCCTGGGTTATGTAGAGACTGACGGCAAGTTATTCTGGTTATCCCCGAAAGTACTGAATCTGGGCTTTTCCTACCTGAGCTCACAACCTCTGGTTGAGTTGATCCAACCCTACATCAGAGAAGTAAGTGACCAGACCTCTGAGTCTTGCTCAGTGTCTGTGTTGGATTTACCGGACATCGTCTACATAGCCAGAAGTCTGACGCAGCAGATAATGTCGGTGAGTTTGCATATCGGAACGCGTTTGCCAGCCGTTACGACCTCTATGGGGCGGGTTCTGCTGGCAGCATTACCAGACAAGGAAATCCAAAAGATTATCAAAAAATATAATATAGAAAAATATACAAAACATACACTTACAGACAATATCTCTATTTTAGATGAAGTATTATTAGCAAGAAAACAGGGCTACTCAATAGTAAATCAGGAACTGGAAATTGGCCTGTGTTCAGTTTCAGTACCCATACTGGACAAGGCAGGCAAAACCCAGGCGGCCATCAATATCAGCGCCCAGCCACAAAAGATGGATAAGAAACGCCTTAAGGAAGTATTGATCCCCAATTTGCAGGCAGCAGCCGAGAAAATTTCAGCTGTGCTGCCCGCAAATGAGCCTTTATTGATCTGAGGTTCCCTAAGCCTGGTCTTCCAGCGCAACCCGATACGTAGCCGAGGTCTTTTCAGCAATTTGCTCAAGGCTTGAACCAGGCATCACTTTAACCAGAACCAGTTCACCTTCGATGAAGCGGAACATAGCCAACTCAGTGATAACCACATCAACCACACCAAGTGCGGTCAGAGGCAATTCACAACTCGGAACTATTTTTGGTGATCCGTCACGACTAGTATGGGTCATAGTGACAATAAGACGTTTGGATCCGGACGATAAATCCATGGCACCGCCGACACCGAGCAAGGGTTTGCCGGGAACAGCCCAGTTTGCGAGATTGGCTGCTTCATCAACTTCCAGGCCGCCAATGACGGACACATCAACATGGC
>JAYPJO010000254.1:0-3002 GCA_038128465.1 Gammaproteobacteria bacterium | reverse complement strand
TCACGAAATGTCCTATACCCGTGTTATTTGTCGTTACTTTAATGAAGACAGCTGCCGATGCAGGGTATATGCTGAACGTAAGATAAAAGTGCCTGAATGCGTGGTACTCAAGCCAGAAAACCTGCAGAATTTGCCATGGATGCCTTCGACCTGTGCTTACAGGCTGCTCTATGAAGGTAAAAAACTACCTGTATGGCATCCACTGCTCAATGGAGACCGCAAGGCGATTATCGAGAGTGGAAATACGGTGACAGGCAAGGTAGTCTCTGAGGAATTTGTGCATATTGATGGTTATGAAGAGCACATAGTAAATTGGGTTGAATAGCTGATTTCCAATTAGTTATCTAATTTCAGTTAAACTGATACAAAATTGTTAACACCTGAACCTGATCAACACACGATTGTATGGAAACACTTGATTATATTATTGCCTGGCTGGTCTACCTGATAGCTGCTATAGCCATGTCGTTTATCTACTGGCGGCTTGTGAAAAAACTGTTCTGGATTGATCTGGCTTATATATTACAGGTTACCTTCATGGCAATTATTTTCACGCCCTGGTATGTAGAAGCAGAAGGTGATGTGCTGGCCCCAGCTATTATCATCTTCGTGATGGATATCGTGACTATTGAGCTGGTTGCCGGGATCCGATCATTGGTGCCAATGGCCATGGCAATTTTGTTCTCGAGTATCATTACCATGGTCAGTATCGCTACTTATCGCGTGCGTAAAGTACGGCGTATGCTAAATATTAAAAAAACCCGCCGAGCACGGAAAACTGCCTGATTCATTTTTGCCAGCCCATTCTAGCCTGAAAATTTTTCATGCCCGTTCGTTTTTCAATTAATTATCCTGCAGAGCTTCCACTTAGCCAGAATGTTGCCGAGATCAGGGATGCCATTGAGCTAAATCAGGTGCTTGTGATTGGCGGTGAAACTGGCTCAGGCAAAACAACCCAGTTACCAAAAATCTGCCTGGAAGCCGGCCGGGGAAATGAGAAACAGATTGCACACACTCAACCAAGACGGCTGGCTGCCAGAAGTGTATGTCAGCGTATTGCGGAAGAATTACAGGTTGAGGTTGGGCAGGAAGTTGGCTACCAGGTGCGTTTCAGCAATAAAAGCAGTGATCAGACCCGAATTAAACTAATGACCGATGGGATCCTGCTGGCAGAAATTCAGCAGGACCCGTTACTACAGAAATACGACACAATTATTATTGATGAAGCACATGAACGCAGCCTTAATATAGATTTTTTGCTAGGTTATCTGAAAAACCTGTTAACACAGAGGACCGACCTCAAGCTGATCATCACCTCAGCAACCATAGACCTGGAAAAATTTTCCTCCCATTTTAATGATGCACCCATAATCGAGGTATCAGGTCGGACATATCCTGTAGAAATTTTATACCGGCCGTATCATAAAGCTGATGATATAGAACTGGCAGACGCTATTGTTGCGGCAGTTAATGAAATATTCAGTCTGGGCAAAGTGCAGACTAGGCAAAAAGTTACTGCCAAACAGGATATTCTGATATTCCTCAGTGGAGAACGAGAAATCAGGGATATTGCCCAGGTTCTAAGAAAGCAAAAGTTCAGGCACACTGAAATATTGCCATTGTATGCCCGGCTCACTAACAAAGAACAAAACAGGGTATTCCAAAGTCACCCAGGCAGACGCATTGTGTTAGCGACCAATGTCGCGGAAACCTCCATAACAGTGCCCGGTATTACGGCTGTTATAGACCCTGGAACTGCTCGACTGAGTCGCTACAGCGTACGTAGCAAGGTTCAGCGTCTGCCAATAGAAGCTATTTCCCAGGCCAGTGCCAATCAGCGCGCCGGGCGTTGTGGTCGTGTAGCTCCCGGGACTTGTATACGGCTTTATGCTGAAGATGACTTCCAGAGGCGACAGGAATTTACTGATACAGAAATTACACGTAGTAACCTGGCATCTGTAATTCTGCAAATGTTGAACATAGGACTGGGTGATATAGATGATTTTCCATTTATCGATAAACCGGCTGCCAAGGCAATCAATGATGGCCTGAGAGTACTGCAGGAACTGGGAGCAATAACCCAGGAGCGAACATTGACCGGACCGGGTAAACTGATGGCAGAGTTTCCGGTTGATCCGCGTTATGCGCGCATGTTGCTGGAAGCTGCATCCAGAAATTGCCTGACTGAAGTACTTGTTATTGTAAGTGCGTTGAGCGTGCAGGATCCCAGGGAAAGACCGCTGGATAAGCAACAGGCAGCTGATGAAAAGCATCGCCAGTTTGAACATCCGCAATCTGACTTTCTCGGACTGCTCAAGCTCTGGCAATCTTATGAAAATGCCAGGCTGGAACTCTCCCAAAACAAACTGCGTAAATACTGCCAGCAGCATTTTCTTTCTTTTTTGCGAATGCGTGAATGGCGTGAAATTCATCGTCAGTTACATCTGCAGTGTCGTCAATCCGGCTTGCTGGAAAACACTCATCCAGCCGATGAAGAGCAAATCCACCAGGCGATTTTAAGTGGATTAATTGTCCATATTGGGAGGCATCATGATGAACTGGATTACCTGGGCACACGTAATCGTAAATTTCAGATATTCCCCGGCTCAAGTCTGTTTAAAAAGAAAAGCAAGTGGATATTAACCGCTGAACTGGTTGAAACCAGTAGGTTATATGCGCGTATGAATTGCCAGATAAAACCCGAATGGATAGAAGCTGCTGCCAGTCACCTGTTAAGCCATGAATATTTTGAACCTCACTGGGAAAAAGGACGCGGACAGGTGATGGCCTTTGAAAAAGTTTCATTGTACGGACTGACACTGGTGGAAAAACGCAGGTTGGCGTTTGGTCAGATTGATCCGCTTGTTAGCCGCGAAATTTTTATTAGAAGCGCATTAATTGGTTTGGAATTAAAAACTCGCGCTGATTTTTATCACCATAACAGGCAGCTAATCGAAAAAGTGAGAGGACTTGAAGATAGAACCAGACGACGAGACATCCTG
>JAYPJO010000253.1:0-3006 GCA_038128465.1 Gammaproteobacteria bacterium | reverse complement strand
CCTTCATTTCGAAAATTCCGGTTTATTTCATACACACGTTCGAAACCCCCAACAACCAGTCTTTTTAAATATAATTCTGGTGCAATGCGTAGATACATATCCTGGTCCAGCGCATTGTGATGGGTGATGAACGGCCTTGCCGTTGCGCCACCCGGGATCATTTGCAACATGGGTGTTTCCACTTCCATGAAGTCATCGGCATCCATAAAGCGCCGGATGGCATTAATTATTTTTGAACGAACAATAAAGGTTTCCCGCACCTCTTCATTGGCAATGAGGTCAACATAGCGCTGGCGATATCGGACTTCAGTATCACTCAGACCTTTATGCTTATCTGGCAATGGCCTTAATGATTTGGTTAACAGGCGAATTCCACTAACCCGAACTGACAGTTCTCCCTTGCCGGTTTTAAATACTTCACCCGTTGCAGCAACGATATCCCCCAGATCCCAGCTTTTTATTTCAGTAGTCTTGCTTTCATCAAAACCTTTAAAATTTAAATACAGCTGAATTTGTCCACTGCCATCCAGCAAAACCATAAACGGACCCCGAATACGTATAACCCTGCCGGCAACACTGACAATGGTTTTGCTGGCTTCTATTTCTTCTTTGCTCTGTTCATCAAAACTGTTATGGAGATCATCTGCAAAAGCAGTTCGTCGAAAATCATTTGGGAATGCAATACCCTGCTGTCGAATCTGTTGTAATTTCTCCCGCCGCTGTTGAATTAATTTATTTTCATCCAGCATGTCGTTAGTATCGTTTTCGCTCATTGTTAACTACTCAGTGTTTTAAAATTTAAATTAAAGCCCCATTTTCAGACTGGCTTCCATAAATTCATCAAGGTCACCATCCAGAACAGCACCTGTATTGGAGATTTCAATATTGGTACGCAAATCTTTTATCCGGGACGAGTCAAGGACATAGGAGCGAATCTGACTGCCCCAGCCGATATCAGCCTTGCTCTCCTCCACAGCCTGTAGGCTTTCGCGTTTTTTCAGCATCTCCATTTCATACAGCTTGGCTTTTAGCTGCTTGATGGCGGTTTCCTTGTTCTTGTGCTGGGAACGCTGATTCTGACACTGCACAACAATACCACTGGGCTCATGGGTCAGACGTACAGCAGAATCCGTTGTATTGACATGCTGCCCACCTGCACCGCTGGAGCGATAGGTGTCCACTCTCACCTGACTCATATCCAGGTCAATATCAATATCATCATCAATTTCCGGAGAAACAAATACGGAAGCAAATGAGGTATGTCGACGATTACCCGAATCAAAAGGAGATTTTCTAACCAGGCGATGTACACCTGTTTCGGTTCGCAACCAGCCAAAGGCAAACTCACCTTCAAAATACAGTGTAGCCCCTTTTATCCCTGCACCCTCGCCTGGCGTTGATTCAACGACTTCAGTAGTAAAACCTTTCTGTTCTCCCCAGCGCAGATACATGCGCATGATCATTTCAGCCCAATCCTGGGCTTCGGTGCCACCAGAACCTGCCTGTATATCAAGATAGGCATTATTGGCATCCATTTCACCGGAAAACATGCGGCGTTTTTCCAGTTGTTCCAGACTTTGTTCTGCTTTCCCCAGGTCGATCAGTGCTTCATCCAGCAACTCCTGATCGCTTTCTTCTTTAGCCAGTTCGATAATGCCTTCTATATCAGCATAAGACTGTTCCAGCTCAAGAATGGTATTGACCACAGCTTGCAGGCTGACGCGTTCTTTACCCAGCTCCTGCGCATATTCGGGTTTATCCCAGACTGCAGACTCACCCAGCTCCAGTTCAACTTCAGTTAAACGTTCCTGTTTTTGCTCAAAGTCAAAGATACCCCCTGAGAACTGAAATGCGTTCCAGATTATCCTTGATTTGCTGTAGCAGACTATTGACCTCAAGCATGATGTTTATTCCGTAAAAAAAACGCGTATTCTAGCGCTTCTCCTGCTCTTGTGCAGCTTCTGTCCATTTATCAACTGCATCTGAATCAGAATCTTTTGCTGCAACCCAGTCTTCACCATTTTCACTAATACTTTTTTTCCAGAAAGGCGCCTGAGTCTTAAGGAAATCCATGATAAAGGCACAGGCAGCAAAAGCTGCTTGGCGGTGCATGCTGCTAACTGCGACAAAAACGATTTGTTCTGATACATGTAATTCCCCTATACGATGAATGATCACCACATCCAACAGGGACCAGCGCTGATCAGCCTGTTCGGCTATTTCCTGCAGCTTCTTTTCAGTCATGCCGGGATAATGTTCAAGATACAGTGATGAAATAGCATCCTCTGTGGATTTTTCATCATTCATATCGCGCACCAGACCGGTGAAGGTAGCCAGTGCCCCAATATCTTTTTTTCCAGAACGTATGGCATCACATTCAGCTTCAATACTGAAATCTTCTTCCTGTATGGATAGTTTAAGTGATCGCATTAATGTTTTTTATCTAGCCTCCCGTCACGGGTGGAAAGAAGGCAATTTCATCAGAATTGTTTATAGCAGTGGAATTTTGAGCCACTTTCTGATTAACCGAAACCAGTACTGCATCTGTTCTCAGGGTCTTTTCCCAGTCAGAACCATGTTTCTTTATCAAGACATCAACAAGCGCATCTACACTTGCAACACTAGCCGGTAATTCAAGTTCTTCAGTAGCAAGGCCCAATTTCTCCCGCACACTGGCAAAATAGTGGATGGTTGCCATGGTTTAAGCCCTGCTCCAGCTACCTGACTTACCGCCGGCTTTTTCCAGCAACTGAACCTGGGAAATCGTCATGCCACGATCAATGGCTTTGCACATATCATAGATGGTTAAAGCCGCAACGGAAGCCGCTGTCAGCGCTTCCATTTCCACACCAGTTTGTCCGGACAGCTTACACGTACTGGTAATGACGACCTGACTGTTGGAACTGTCAGCGGCAATTTCGACATTAACTGAGCTCAACATCAGCGGGTGGCACAGGGGAATAAGGTCTGCACATTTTTTGGCGGCCTGGATGCCGGCAATCCTGG
>JAYPJO010000252.1:2111-3008 GCA_038128465.1 Gammaproteobacteria bacterium | reverse complement strand
TAGTTTAAGTTAATTTCTAACTTAAATACTGGACTCGTTTTAGGGAGTCACGTCACATTTTCAAGGGTTATATTGCCTGTGTTTGCGAATGTTCGAGATAATGTACGAGTTCAGAACTGGTCGATCTCAGGCGCTGGGACAGCAATGTAATAAGCTTAATCAGAATTTTAGACCCAAAGGTTGGCTCTTCCATGATGATTTCTACCATGCTTTCTCTTGAAAGAACGGCAAATGTTGTAGCATCAAGTGCAATACAGGAGGCAAATCGTGGTTCGCCATCAATCATGGACATTTCACCCAGGGTTGTGCCGGGACCAGCAATGGTCATCGGGCGACGCTCACCATGTGAGTCAGTCTTCAGAATATTAACCCGGCCTTCAATGATGAAGAGCATATAATCGTCGATATCTCCCTCGCGAATGATGGTTGTACCAGGTTCAACTTCATAGGCCTGCATATAGGTGGTCAGTTTTTCAACATCATCGACCGTAAAATCCTCGAAGAATTTTGATTGCCCTATCATGTTAAAGATTTTCTGCATCATGATATTGGCATTGCCGAGGGGTTTGAAACTTAATAGAAGCTCATTCTGCGTTTCTGAATTGCTCTCTTCAAACATAATAGCTCTATGCCCATAGTATTTTTATTACATCCGCAAAAGCCCAAAAAAGCTCCTGCGTCAAATGTGTAAACATTTGGAAAGAATAACCGTCAATGTACGTTAAGTCTATTAAATACCTTGCTTGACGATATACAGAGGTGGTGATAGTGTCGTTAAAATCAAACAAATATTTCTCTACTGAGAACAGCTGAGCACGCATGTATCTTGATTTCTTTTCATTAAAGAAATTTTCATTTCGAATAACCCCAGATCCCTAGATGTTTTTTCCTGGTGGA
>JAYPJO010000252.1:0-2101 GCA_038128465.1 Gammaproteobacteria bacterium | reverse complement strand
AGCTAATAGTCCAGGAGTAGTTTTGAATGCGCTTGTTTATGCTGTCACCTCCGGCGAAGGCATAGTCAAGGTAGTTGGAGAAGTGGGCAGTGGCAAAACCATGCTTTGCCGAATGCTGGAAGAACGACTGCCGGATAATGTAGAAATTGTTTATCTGGCGAATCCAAGCCTGTATGCACGCGACATTATCTATGCCATAGCTTTTGAACTGGAGCTTGATGTTGATGCTTCGACCGAGCGACTCATGGTCATGCATAAGTTGCAGGAATACCTGGTGAAAAAACACAGCGAAGGCTGCATGGTAGTTGTGTTTATTGAAGAAGCCCAGGGAATGCCAATTGAGACCCTGGAAGAAATTTGATTATTAAGTAATTTAGAAACCCATCGTCACAAGCTCATGCAGATAATACTGTTTGGGCAACCTGAACTGGATAAAAACCTGCAGGGCCGGAATATTCGTCAATTACGGGAAAGGATAACGCATAGTTTTTATCTGGAACCGATGAGTCTGGAACAAACCAGTGATTATCTGCATTACCGGATGCAAGCGGCAGGTTGCCCATGGCCGCAAGTATTCACCCCAAAAGCAGAAAAACTGTTACGCAAGGCATCTGAAGGCTTAACCAGGCGTGTCAATATATTGGCCGATAAATCCCTGATGGCGGCTTATGCCTCCTCTTCAATACAGCCCGGTCATGAGTTTGGTGCCATACATCAAAAAGTATTACCCAGGCATGTAAAAGCCGCGATCAAGGATAGCGGTTACGGCGTACGCCACCTGGTGCCCTGGGCAGCGCTATATTCCGCCTTGGGTCTAGTTGCAGTGGCTGTGGCGGTTTATTTCGGTATAAGTTTCTGGCAACCCGGTAGCGATGATTTACCCACTCTTGCCGTTTTACCTGCAACCACGGTATTAACTGAAAACACAGCTGAAGAAACGCTAGAAGCGAGATCTGAAATATTCCAGAAAAACATTGAAGCTTCTGACGAAACTGCTTTATCAGAATTGTCTGCTGAAACCGACAGCATGACTGACGACCCCCAGCTGGCAGAAGATACCCTGGCTGCAATAAATGAAAATACTGACCTGCTGCCTACCATCGATACAGAATCAATATCATCTTTGTCAGACTCTAATCTGAACAGCGCTCCTTCTATGCCAACAGTTAACGAATCCGAAGAAGATAATGAAGAAGAAAATGAAGACTTAGCTGTGTCTGAAAATATTGAGCAGGAAAGTCAGCCTGCAGAATCAGTGAACTTTGACGTACCAGAAACCGAATTAACAGTTGAGACAGAAAGTGCTACAGATTCTGAGATTGTCATTGCAGTGGCAAACGATATTGAACCTGAGTCCCTGCAAGTTGTTGAAAGTGTAGTATCTGAACAGGAATCTATAGCCCGACCACCTGTACTGGAATCTCCGGGATTTTCCGATTTATCAGGACTGATCGGCGTAAGAGCCCGCGCCAGCGCTGGCTGGTTACAAGCCATGGCAGATAAAAATAGTTATACAGTCCAATTGGCGTCATTTCCTGTTGCAGACCAACCCGTATTGGAAGAGTACCTGCAATTACTGGCATTAACGGATATTTTAAATGAGACTTATCTCTGCCTGATTTCACAAACATCAAGCAGGCCTCATCAATGGCTGGTGATTCATGGTGACTTTACCGGGGTCAGCCGGGCAAGAAACTATATAGAAAGTTTGCCCACTTATAGTCGGCAATATGAACCCTTCGTGAGGAATTCGAATAGCATAGCCTGTTTAAGTGAAATGCCAGAAGGAACTCTGGCTTCTTTTTAATCGTTATCTGCTTTCCACTGAAAGCAATAAGAGCAATAAGGGCGCAAAAAACAGACGAAAAAAAAGCTGAATTCTCAGCCTTTTTTTATTTGATTTTCAAAATTGGAATATTATCGGGCCTGGATTGTGCCGTAATCCCAATGTTCTGCAATCATGCCGTTTTCAACACGGAACATATCAAACCAGGTTGTGTTGTACATGGTTCCTGGCATATTTGGATTTTCAATTTCTCGTTTGAAGGCCATGGTTACATAACCGGCATCTGCAGTAATGGCTACCAGATCAGCTATATAC
>JAYPJO010000251.1:0-3012 GCA_038128465.1 Gammaproteobacteria bacterium | reverse complement strand
GACCCAGATGCAGATGGTGTTTGGTATCAACATGGTCGCTCTGGTTGATGGCCAGCCGAAAATATTAAATCTCAAGGAAACACTGGATGCGTTTATCCAGCATCGGCGTGAGGTTGTTACACGTAGAACTGTTTATTTGTTGCGTAAAGCCCGGGAGCGGGGGCATATTCTTGAAGGCCTGGCTGTAGCCCTGGCCAATATTGATGCCGTTATTGAGCTGATAAAAAACTCACCAAGCTCTGCCGAAGCAAAGGTCAAGCTGCTGGAGCGTGCCTGGAATTCTGAAGGCGTGCTGGCCATGCTCGGCGATTCAGATCCTGATGCCTGTCGGCCGGATGATCTGCCTGAGGAGTACGGACTCAAAGATAAAGAATACAAGCTCTCACCTGATCAGGCTCAGGCTATTCTGGAATTGCGCCTGCACCGCCTGACCGGTCTGGAGCAGGAAAAACTGATCAGTGACTATAAAGAATTACTTAATCAGATTGCAGAGTATTTAGAAATTCTGGCGAATAATTCGCGCCTAATGGAAGTGATTCGGGGTGAACTTGAAGAAATCAGTGAAAATTACGGTGATGACCGCCGCACTGAAATTCAGGATTCACAACAGGATCTGACGGATGAGGATTTAATCACGGAAGAAGACCGCGTGGTTACCATATCCCAGACTGGTTATGCCAAAAGTCAGCCTCTGTCTGATTATCAGGCGCAGCGTCGTGGTGGTCGCGGCAAAGCCGCAGCTTCGGTCAAGGAAGAAGACTTTGTCGAGCATCTGCTCGTTGCCAGTAGTCATGACACCTTGCTGTGTTTCACTTCAACGGGTAAGGTCTTCTGGATAAAAGTATTCCAGATTCCTTTGGCAGGGCGTACAGCGCGGGGTAAGCCGATTGTAAATATCCTGCCACTGGAAGAAGGCGAAAACATTACCAGTATGTTGCCCATACGTGAGTATCCTGAAGATGAATTTGTCTTTATGGCGACATCCAGCGGCACAGTTAAAAAAGTAGCTTTAACCAATTTTGCTCGACAGCGTAGTGTCGGTTTGCGAGCCATTGAACTGGGTGAAGGTGATATGCTGGTTAAAACGGCTATTACCAACGGTGAAAAGGATGTCATGTTGTATAGCAGTTCCGGCAAGGTCATGCGCTTTAATGAAAGCAATGTCAGGGCGATGGGCAGAACAGCGCGTGGTGTGCGTGGTATCAGACTGGAAGAAGGTCATCGCATGGTTGACATGATCATCCCGGAAGATGGGGCACAAATACTTGCTGTAAGTGAAAATGGTTATGGCAAACGCACCCCGGTTGAAGAATTTCCATGTAAGGGAAGAGGTGGCAAGGGTGTTATTGGTATCAAAGCCAGTGAACGCAATGGTTCAATCGTCGGAGCTGTGCAGGTGTTTGAAGGCGATGAAATCATGTTGATCAGTGACAAGGGAACACTGGTAAGAACACGTATAGATGAAGTTTCCTCCCAGGGCAGAAACACCCAGGGTGTCCGCCTGATCAAATTAAAAGAAGGTGAAAGTCTGGTTGGTCTGGAACGCATTGAAGAACCGGAAGAGCCGGAAGAAACTCAAGAGCTTTCAGAGTCAGACGAGCCAGAAGCAAGCCCATCAGCAGACAATGAATGATCTAGTGACGGACCTGCCCGTCGCCTATCTAGGGCCTAAAGGCACATTTTCACACAGTGCTTTACAGAGATATTTTGGTGATGAACAGGCTGGTCTGCCAGTTGCGACAATCCAGGATGTCTTTACCAGTGTTGAGACCGGGAAATGTGATTATGGCGTTGTGCCGGTTGAAAACTCATCAGAAGGCTCTGTCACTGCCACACTCGATTGTTTAAAAGAAAGTGCAGTCCTTATATGTGGCGAAATATCACTGCGCATTCAGCATCTGCTATTGACACAACCTGGCACAGAATCCGGCGATATTGATAAAGTTTATTCTCACCAGCAGTCGCTGGGTCAGTGTCGTCAATGGCTCGATCAGCATTTACCTGGAGTCAGCAGAATACCTGTCAGCAGCAATGCTGAAGCCGCTGCGATGTCATCCCGGGAAAAAGGTACAGCTGCCATTGCCAGTCAGGCTGCCGCAAAAAATTTCAAGTTGACAGTCCTGGCTGAAAATATTGCTGACAGTGCTGAAAATACCACGCGCTTTCTGATAATCAGTAAAAAAAAACAGGCGAGATTAGCAAGTAACGATCAGTTGCTGCATGAGGCTGGTAGCTTTTCTACCAAAACCTCATTAATTATTACCACACAGAATGAACCTGGAGCACTGTTAGCTGTACTAGAGCCTCTCAAACGCCATGAAGTTAATATGAGTAAACTGGAGTCCCGGCCATCTGGCCAGGAAGTCTGGTCTTACACTTTTTATATTGATATTGATGGTCATCAGCTCGATAACAATGTCTCTTTAGCATTGGAAAAACTACAGCAGCTTAATATTCAGCTCAAAATTTCAGGTTCTTATCAGTCTTCCGGGTTTATACATACTGAGGAGCCTCGCGCGCTCCTGGAACCTGTTTTGGCAGGTAAAAAAATTGTCTTTATTGGTCTGGGTCTGATCGGTGGTTCTATTGCACGCGGATTGGCAGATAAAGGTCTTAGTTCACAGCTTTTTGCCGTGGGAAAGGACCAGGCAGGTATGCAGCTGGCAAAAGACCATAATGTCATTGCTGATTTTAGTACTAAACTGGAATCATTCTGTGGGGATGCGGATCTTGTAGTCATTGCGGTTCCCGGGCTAAGTGTTGAAAAAGTCATGCGGGACCTGGCTGGGCTTATCAGTAAAGAGTGCGTTATAACGGATGTTGCCAGTGTCAAACAGACAACCATTAATGCAGCTCATTCAGCATTCGGCGAGATGCCTGCCAATCTGGTTCCGGGACATCCGATTGCCGGTGGTGAAAAAAGTGGTTTTATTGCTGCCCAACCAGACTTGTTTGTGGATAGAAAAATTATATTGACACCTCAGGATTCAACTAATACAGAAGCCACTGCAC
>JAYPJO010000250.1:0-3033 GCA_038128465.1 Gammaproteobacteria bacterium | reverse complement strand
TCAGTTTGGGTCACTAACCACTTACACCATGTCACGCGCAAATTATGCAGCAGCGCAGGACATGAAGCTGAAACTGCAGGAAATAGCTGCCATGGATCTGGGCGGGAATCCGGAAGATTACGACCTCGCAGATGAAACGGTTTTCAATACGAATGACCCTTCGCAAAGCATTACTTATGCTCAGGCAGCACAACGTGCACTGGAACTGGGTGGCAAGTACAGCGGTGAGGATCCCAACGACACCAATCCACTCACACAAGCTTCTGTGGCTGGCCTGGCTGGAACAGGTCTGATTGGCGTAGCCACAGACACTGTGCCACTGAATGAACATATATCCGCCATGGTGGCAACCTTCGTCATGATCGAACTGGATCTGGAAACCGGCACCTATGACATTCTTGAATTTGTCAGTTCCGGTGACTGCGGTACCGTCAATCATCCCCTGGGGCTGGTTGGGCAATTACGCGGTGGAGCCTGCATGGGCATTGGTATGGCCCGCACTGAAAGGCAGATTTATGATCCCCAGAATGGTCTACCCGGCAGTGTTGGTCTTTATCAGGCCAAGCCACCATCCTACCTGGATGTGCCCGCCTATATGGACGTATTTGCAGTAGATCAGCCTGATCCTACAAACCCCATGGGCATGAAAGGGATTGGTGAGCCTCCTGTTGGTGCAGCGGTTGGCGCCGTACTGGCAGCAGTATCCAATGCACTGGGCGGACATTACTTTAACCGCAACCCGGTTACCTCGGACATGATTGTAAATGCAGCTTCCGGAAGGGAGCAGTCCAATTCACCACTGCAGATATTCACCCAATAGGAGAGCTGATTATGTCGACCAAAGATATGATGCCAAACTTCGATCTGTTTCAGCCTTCTGATATGGGAAATGCCATTGATTTACTGGATCAGTATGGTGCTGACGCCTGGCCATTGGCTGGCGGGCAGGACAGCCTGGACTGGTTTAAAGACCGTATCAAACGTCCTGTCGCTGTCATTGACCTGGCTGGGATTCCAGGTATGACAGGGATTAACGAGACTGCCAACGGTATAGAAATTGGTGCCTTGACTACCTTAACCGAAATCGCAGAAAGTCCCATCATCCAAAGCAATTATGCTGTTCTGGCAGAAGCCGCCAGTCGTGTTGCCAGCCCGCAAATCCGTAATATCGGAACGCTTGGTGGCAACATCTGTCAGGATGTACGTTGCTGGTATTATCGTTCTGGTGTGGACTGTTACCGGGCAGGTGGCAATACCTGTTATGCCGACACTCCCGAAGGCTTAAACCGTGAGCATTGTCTGTTTGAGGCTGACCGTTGTGTTGCCGTGACACCTTCGGACACTGCCCCAGCACTGGTTGCGCTGGATGCCAGCATGGTTATTCAGAATTCTGATGGTACCAGAGTAGTTTCTGCTGAAGACTTTTTTATCGGTCCTGCTGTTGATATTGAACGGGTCACAATACTAGAACCTGGTGATATCCTGACATCAATCCGAATCCCTGCCACCTGGGCGGGTACTGACTATTATTTTGAAAAAGTCGCCGATCGAGCCACCTGGGATTTCGCGCTGGTTAACATAGCCGCTGTCCTGCGCAGAAATGGTGAAACCATTGAAGATTTGCGCATAGTTTGCGGTGGCGTTCAGTGTACACCCCGACGTTTAAATGGTGTTGAAGACATCGTCAGGGGCAGCAATCGTGATGAAGAAACCATCAATCTTGCTGCCAGTGCAGCATCCCGTGGAGCTACTACACTAAACTATAACCACTTTAAGATTCCGCTGATGGAGAACCTGGTTAAACGCGCAATCCGGGACAGCTAAAACGGACTGAAAATTGGATATTTTCCGCTACAGTAGCAATGCTTACGGACAGCGCGTGCTTGAGGGTATTTCCTTTGACCTGATCTATCTGTTTGCAGGTGTTTCAGCTGCCATTATCATAGCGCATTTTTGCTATAAGTTATTCAGCAAAAAGGATTGATTACTGGCGTCGCTCTTCCAGGCTGGACTCCCCTTCCACTGCATCAACTGAAGCGCCACCCAGATAGGGGTTTACCCAGCCATCTTTAGCAGGCCCATTCTGAAAGAAAAAAGAATCCTCGCTCACGGTATAACCTTCACGATATTGTGCACCGGCATTGCCGAAAATTTTTCCGGCCCGTAAAGTCGCATCACGCACCTGCTCAAGCATATGCTGATATTCAGGGTCTCGCTGCGGTAATCCTGAAAATGAACTCAGATCATTGTTACCGATGATTACCACATCGATACCATCTACACGGGCAATATCATAGGCTTCAGCCACACCGCGGGGAGTCTCAATCATGACCACGACCAGCATGTTATCGTTAAAGGTTTCGCGGTAATTGACATCAGCCCAAAGGGTTCGCCAGTTACCTCCACCAGCACTTCTGCGTGCAACTGGTGGAAAGCGGGAAAATCTTGCGGTCTGAATAGCTTTATCAACCGTTTCTGTGGTTGGCATTATGACTCCAAGAGCTCCCACATCTGTGGCTTTTTGCAGAGAACTTTCCAGCTCATCCGGCACCCTGATCATCGGGGTTGCGCCAATGTGAGGACAGGCATTAATCATGCGCTCAATTTCTCCCCAACTCATGGTGCTGTGTTGCATTTCAAACCAGGTGAAATCGTAGTGTGGTGCTTCTGTACAATAGCGTTCAATATCGAAGCTGGAAATAGTATGGCTGAAGATACGCTCCCCACGCATTAGCTTCGCCTTGGCAGTATTGTATAGCTCGGCATCCTGAGCCAGTGCAACGTTGTTTAAAAGAAGTACTGCAAAGAATAGCCAGCAGGTTTTTACGATTGTTATTGTTTTCATTAAAGCCTCGCTCATTAACCACCAAGAAAGGTTTTCCATTATAAACAGACTTTTAATACTGGCAAATCAGGAATGCAATCTTTGTTTGTTCCAAAGTTGCCGGTGAGAAATACCGTGAGATGAGAATGTTTTGAATGGCGGACCGGACGGGACTCGAACCCGCGACCTCCGGCGTGACAGGCCGGCAT
>JAYPJO010000249.1:1012-3035 GCA_038128465.1 Gammaproteobacteria bacterium | reverse complement strand
CAATTGTACTCTCTTGTTGTCCAGGTGCGGCCACATCCAATTATTTTTCCTATCTTGCTCGTGGTGATGTCGCCTTGTCAGTCACGCTCACGGCAATCAGCGGTACTCTTGTTGTTGTCACACTGCCTCTGTTGGTTAACCTCGGTTTTTTACTCTTGGCTGGTTCAGAACAGCAGATTCGACTACCAGTAGTGGAAACCATGCAACAAATATTTCTGCTTCTGATTCTCCCCGTGATAACAGGCATGTCGCTAAAAGCTTTGCTGCCTTCTGCAATAGGTGAAAACATTCAGCGCCTTTTATCCGGCTTTTCATTTGCCGTGATGATGCTGGTGGTGGTGATGTCGTTAAGCGGCTTATGGGGTCGATTTGGTGAGTTGGTCGCAGCTTGTGGTTTGTTAGCATTATTAACCAATGTCATCACTATGGGCGGTGGATACGCGGCTGGTTCAGTGGTGGGTCTTGCGGAAGAAAAAAGGCGCTGCCTGACGGTAGAGATAGGCATTCAGAATTTTTTGCTGGCAATGGTCATAGCGCTGACAATTCTGCAAAACCCTGATTATGCTGTTTTTCCTGTGATGTACCTGGTGATGATGTACATCAGTGTTTTTCTTTTTATCGGCTGGTGCAGGCTCTGGCGGGACAGGGCATTGCCTGATCAGGAGGGCATCGTTTAAGAGGGGTATTGCAGGTACAGGGAGCCATCATCCTCAAGGATGACCGGTGCTTTTTCCAGGGACTGGCCCAGGCAGGGGCCGGATAGGCATTCGCCAGTAGCGATATCAAATTCAGCACCGTGGCCACTGCAGACGATGCGGTTCTGTTTGCCGTTGAGATAAGCATGTTTTCGCCAGGGCAGGGTAATGCCCTGGTGGGGGCAGCGGTCAATGTAGGCTGAAATACTGTTTTGCTGGCGCACGATAAACAGCGTGTTATAGCCGTCGTTATGAGGATCGAAACCGCGTGCTTCACTTTCTTCAAGATCAGAAAGCTTACACAGGTGGATAAGTGTTTCAGGTTCAGACATTCGAAATCAGAAAACAGGTGTGCAGACTAAAAGTAATATCAACAAGGCATTTTGCGGACTGGATAGCGCAGTCTATGCAGTAAAGCGAGAACAGGCAAATGACTGAGAATATAACCGAACCTGCTTTGCTTTGGGCGCCGGAAGAAAGAGTGGCCCAGGCTTCAGCGATGTCGCACTTTATGCGGGAGGTTTCACGCCATTTTAATGTCGATGTAACAGATTACGACGCACTGCATCGCTGGTCTATCGAGTCTCCAGACAGTTTTTACAGCTTATTATGGGATTTTCTGGGCATTAAAGGCAGCAAAGGAAAGCAGTCCTGCATTCCTGACAGTAATCTTCGTAAAACGGCGTTCTATCCTGGCGCAAGGCTTAACTATGCCGAAAACCTGCTGCAAAATCCTGATAACAGCATTGCCATTATTTCGCACCGGGATGATGGTTCCAGGCGCACGGTAACACGTCGGGAACTTTACGATCTCGTTTCACGCTTGGTGCAGGCCTTAAAAGCCGAGGGTGTGGAAGAGGGCGATCGGGTCGCTGCCATTATCACTAATGAAATAGAGGCAATAGCGGGTTATCTTGCTGTTTCAGCTATAGGCGCTATCTGGTCTGCGTGCTCTCCGGATTTTGGGCCCGCTGGCGCCAGTGATCGTCTTTGCCAGGTCAGCCCGAAGGTATTACTTGCCGTGCCATCCTACACCTATAGCGGCAAGTTTATCGATGTCGCCCCAACGATTCTTGCGGTGGCCAGGGGATGTGACCTGAAACGCATCATAATCGTGGGCGACGAAATTGATGCTTCCCTGTCACACCTTTCCTGTGTTGCTTTGGAAGACTGGATTGCAGCATACAGCCGCAATGACATTTCCTTTAATCGCCTCTCATATGATGCACCACTAGCCATTCTGTTTTCATCAGGCACAACAGGCAAGCCCAAATGTATCGTGCATTCGGCAATGGGATTGTTACTGCAGCACCTCAAGGAGCTGGTAC
>JAYPJO010000249.1:0-1002 GCA_038128465.1 Gammaproteobacteria bacterium | reverse complement strand
AACATTTCTTCTACTATTCCACCTGTGGCTGGATGATGTGGAACTGGCAGGTAAGTGCACTGGCGCTGGAAGCAACACTGGTTGTTTATGACGGTAACCCTTTTTACCCCGTAAAAGGCCGTCTGCTTGATCTTATTGATGAAGAGGAGCTTTCCGTTTTTGGAACATCAGCAAAATATATTGATGCCTGCCAGAACGAACAGTTGGTCCCAATTGATACACATAAGTTTGAAAATCTTAGGTTAATACTGTCGACAGGCTCGCCCCTTATTCCATCGTGTTTCGACTACCTTTATACAAAGTGGAAGCCTGAAGTCCAGGTTGCTTCTATATCCGGTGGGACAGATATCTGCGGCTGTTTTTTCGGGGGTAATCCAATGCTGCCAGTGAGAAAGGGCGAATTGCAGTGCGCTTTTCTTGGAATGGACATGGATACCGTTGATGATGAGGGCAACCCTGTAGAAGGAGGGCCCGGCGAACTCATTTGTCGTAATGCCCACCTTTCCATGCCCTTATTTTTTTGGGGGGATGACAATGGGGAGCGTTATCAGGATGCCTATTTCAACCGTTTTGCCGGAATCTGGAGTCATGGGGATTATGTTGAAAAAAGACCTTCGGGAGGTTTTATCATCCATGGCCGCTCTGACACCACGCTTAATCCCGGGGGCGTGCGAATTGGTACGGCCGAAATTTACCGACAGGTTGAAACCATTCCCGAAGTAGAGGAGTGCATTGCGGTCGGGCAGGACATTGAGGGCGATCAACGTGTAATCCTGTTCGTAAAGATGCATCAGAACTATGCACTTGATGAAGCACTCATCACAAAAATAAAAAAGCAGATCAGATCAGGGGCAACACCCAGGCATGTACCAGCAAAGATTCTAGCCGTTGATGAAATTCCAAGAACCCGTTCTGGAAAAATTTCCGAGATGCGCACTGGAGAGGGGAAAACGCTCGTTGCTACTTTGCCGGCGTATCTCAATGCGCTGTCAGGAAAGTCCG
>JAYPJO010000248.1:0-3038 GCA_038128465.1 Gammaproteobacteria bacterium | reverse complement strand
CGGCTCTTAATGGACGCCTTAATCCTTCCAGCATAATGTGAATAGCTCCTGGTTACAGTCTGATATCCTGTATTGATCCTATGTAGAGCTCAGGGATATGTTCCATTCTCATCATGCCATCCTGCATCGTACTTTGATGTATCATCGCCGATTCAGCCACGCTTGTACTGATACTTTCCAGGCTAACTCCATGACTGCCAACATTTCTGATGGTCAAATAAACCGCCGCAGTTGTAGCCGATGGTGGCATTTCTCTGGTATAGGCATCTTCCAGACGGATATTGAACTGGGCGAACAAAAAACCTGGGAAACATGCCAGCAGCAATACAAGAGCTCTAATTTTATTCATAACATTATTCTCTAAAACTGTCAGGATTGCGGAATATTAACCTGTATTGTTGGCTGAGAACCCAATGCTATATTGCCACGCAAGCGGTAACCTCCTACTGCTTCACGCATGATCCGGTAAATCCATCGAGCTTCAGCATCATTCCGTGCCGTGATTAAAAAAGTGGCATCATAATTCCTGACCATCTCTCCAATTGAGCCCAGTTGCGACATAATCAGCAGACTCTGAGCTGACAGCTCATCTGGGTCCAGACTGAAATATTCCCTGTTAATACTTTGCTCCCTGCGCAAGAATTGCCAGGCTTCGGTAATATTTTCCTTATCAGGGTGAATAAAAGCAGCCCTGTCCAGATAGTCTTCGGCGCTATCAAACTGACCAATTTCAATAGCCTGATTGGCCATCGTCACATAACGATCAACAATTTCTTCCATCCCCTGCAATGCTACCTGGTTATCCGGTTGAAAACTCAGTACTTCCTGATAACGATCATAGGCATTATCACCTGCAGGCAACATCAGACGATTATCGTCCAATGCCAGACTGGCCTCATAAAGCATATCCGCCAGTATACGGGCACGCAGAAAAGGATCAGCAGATGACGGGATATCTGCAAGTTCACTATCAATTGTTTCATTTATAAGCGAATCGGAATCTGTATCTTGCGGAGCCTGGCTTACTGGGTTGGTAGCGCAGGCCTGTATCAGCAAGAGTGCTGACAGACACAAAAATCTGAGGTATTTAACCGGCGACATTCCGCAATCATACTGCATTGCCTGAAATTAGAGTATAGGAAGCTTAAATACCCTATTTTATTTAAAGCGGTTTTCAAAAACCATCTCAAGCCAGCGATTGCCAAGGCACTCAATCTGCATTGAGCGCCTTCTTCAACAATAACTATAGCCCTAAAATCAGAACTGTACGTTTCGGGCGTCCTGCATAATCAGGTCATGATAAACTGACAGAGACCAGCCTTCATTTTCCAGTTCATTCAGACGCTCTTCAAACATGCGGACATAGTTAGCAGTGGAGCCATAGCGCTCGCGCATGTCTGCGGCAGCAACCGGTGTCTGCCAGCCAGAAATACGGCATAGCCGGTTTCCATTCTGTCCCTGGACAGTAGGCACATTAAACATAGTGTATTTATAGGCCGCAACATCCACATAAGGATTGCGGATGCCACCCACCGGGTTTCCTGCCTGATCATCCAGTAACATTAGTGAGCCGTCATTGTCGACATAGTTATCCATCAGGATACGAGGTGCACGGGGCGCTTCTATACCCTTATCAACCCATTGCAGCAGATGATGCAGTGCTACTGAAAAGTAGGCTTCCTGTGGAAACTGGGATATCGGATGCTGACAATCCTGTTGACTCAGCCTGGTAGCATTATGGCGTGCATCCAGATGTGCCAGTCCGGCAAACTCATAGACCCGGTACTGACTGCCATGCTCATCGCTGTCCTGATGACTGGTTGCACCGACACTGTACTCATGCTGGGTGGGGACCTGGATCATGGGAACATCAACGGCTTCAATATCGCTGCCATTTGAAGTGGGCATGAAACCGTCATAGATATTATCGCCATTGGCCAGCGTGAAAACCTTGTGACCATCCAGATAGCGTACCAATATGCCGGAGCTGGCTGAGGTGCCCCACATGATCATTTTACGAATGTCCAGATCAGCTATAGGGCTGCTATTACTCTTGATCAGAGCACCAGCCTGAGCAAGGACTTCCGTGGTCTGCAAGGGTGAAATCTGAATATCGCCGTAGCGTGCGGGATTGAAATCGCGGATATTGTCAGCGCCATTGGTGGTTACTTCCACACCGATATGGCCTGAGTCCATGATATAGACTGAATTGTATTCAAAGGCATGTGCACCACCGATGGGGTGCATGGGCTCGGCAACGATCAACCCGCTGAAGCGGCTGTCATCACTGGGTTTACGGATGACCAGACGCGTTGTATAGGGTTCGCCCGCTGCCGTGCCAGAAATCAAATATTCATCGATTTCATAGTTGAACTCATCGATACCGTGACCGGGCCATTGTGCAGGCGAAGAATCCCAAGCAGGACCATTGCCAGTAGCTGAACGAATGCTTGGAATAGCTGCGACGGTTAACTGGTCTGGCACCACCGGAGCCGCACCGAAACCGGGCCCCCTGCCTCCACCGCCAGGCTGGGCGATAACAGCAGAGCCGAAGACCAATGTTGTAGCTAACAGTGCAGTCTTGATTAATGAAAATTTGTTGATACTCACAGTATCCTCCTCAAAAAATAAAAGCAATGATGCTATTAGTTATTGTTATTTTTATAGCCGAAGGCCAAGTGATTGCTGGAAAGATAAAGAACCCACACTGCAGGCAAGGATAATCCACTACCTGTCAGAATTCACCCATAAATATGGATCAATTAAGGAAAAGACGGGTAAGGGCTTATTGCCTTTACAGAACCCTACCAGGGATCACTGCGGATGCGGTCTCATCTATTATTTGCATTGAGCCCCTGGCTATAACTCTGGGTGTGGCCTTTAATTGACATTTTTTCCTTTCTTTTACGCCTGTTTTATTATCATTAATAAACAAACCGTGGAGCGACACCATTATGACAATTTCACCAGATTCCCCTCTCGTATCCACAGACTGGCTGCAGGATCACCTTAATGACCCGGACCTGCGTATCCTGAAC
>JAYPJO010000247.1:0-3042 GCA_038128465.1 Gammaproteobacteria bacterium | reverse complement strand
GCTTTTGACTTCATGCGCCTCTGTCATCAGTACTCTAAATGGTAATGACAGTATCCAGGAAAACCAGGGATCCAGAAGTACTGGTTCCAGGATTGATGATGGCAGCATTGAAACCATGATTAAGGTAAATTTGAATGCGGCTGATGAAGTACTGCGCGAATCCAATATTGATGTTGTCAGTTTTAATCAGACGGTATTACTGGTAGGACAGGTCCCGACTCAGGAAGCAAAGAATCTGGCGACTCGTGTTGCTACAACCAGCAACAGCAGAGTCAAAACTGTTTATAACGAGTTGGAAGTTGCCGGGGACACCTCATTTCTTTCACGCACCAATGACATGTGGCTGTCCACCAAAATTAAATCGCTGATGCTGGTAGATGATGATGTTGAAGGTCTGCGCACTAAAGTAGTTACTGAAAATGGTGTGGTTTATCTGATGGGCTTGTTAACTCAGGAAGAAGCGAATCAGGCGGTCGATCTGGTTAGTAATACCACTGGTGTAACCAAGGTTGTACGTGCCTTCGAATATATAGACTAACCAGCTCTAACCTGGTGCTCACTGGAATCCTTATTTTACGACCCGTAAGGACGGTTTAGTCCCTTTTTTACCTTTGCCCGGACCCGATTCAGAAACATCGACCCCGCTGACCGGGGCAGGTGGTTCGGGTAGTGGATCATCAGTTTCAAACATCATGCCCTGGCCATTTTCGCGCGCATAAATACTCATGATGGCATTCATAGGTGCATAAACCTTGGTTGGAATTCCACCAAAACGCCCTTCAAATTCTATTGCAGTATTACTGATATTAAGAGTTTTAATGGCCTGGGGAGAAATGTTCAGGACAATCTGGCCATCTTTGACATAATCCTGGGGAACTTCCACACCTTTGGTAAAGGCGTTAACGAGAATATAAGGCGTAAAATTATTATCAAGAATCCACTCGTGTAATGCTCTTATCATGTAGGGACGATGAGACGTCATGGTCATTCTTTATTACCCCCGACATTACCCCCGTCAGAACAGAGCATGTTTCAGTATTATCAAAATACTGAAACAGTCCGCATATTATGCGAGCGTCATTTCCTTTTCCTGCTCAGACAATGACTCCTGTACTGACTCGCGCTCAAACAAGCGCTCACGATAGTCTATCAAGGCTTTAGTTGCTTTCGTTTCTGGTAGCTTAATCCCCAATTCAGGCAAACGCCAGAGAATTGGTAGTACGCAACAATCAACGATAGTGAATTCATCACTCATAAAGTAGGGTTTTTCAGCAAAAATAGGGGCTATCGAGACCAGATTTTCCTTTAATTCCTTGCGTGCTGCTTCCAGTTCTTTTGCATCCGCCTCTTCTGCCTGGATCAGGTCAACCAGGCTGCACCAGTCCTTTTCTATACGGTGCATCCACAATCGACTTTGGGCGCGGGCAACAGGATATACGGGAAACAGAGGTGGGTGAGGGAATCTCTCATCCAGATATTCCATCATAATATTGGGTTCATAGAGCACCAGATCACGATCAACCAGGGTTGGCAGACTGTTATAGGGATTCAGGTCGGCGAGATCTTCAGGTTTATCATGAATATCCACATCAACAATATCCACAGTAACGCCTTTCTCAGCCAGAACGATTCTTACCCGGTGGCTGTACTGGCTGGCGCCATCTGAATAAAACAACATCGAAGAGCGTTTGGTCACAACTCCCATATCAAGCCTCTTAATCTAGTATTTTTTACAGTTTTTATAATTTTTTTTTTTAATGTCCGATATCTTTCCAGTATTCCCGATTCAGCATATATGCAAAAACAAACAGGAAGGCCAGAAAGAGAAGAACAAAACCGCCAATCCTTTCGCGGTCTAATCGGGAAGGTTCCCCAACGTAGTAAAGGAAATTAACCAGGTCATAGACAACTTGATCAAATTCTTCTTCACTAAGTATGCCAGTTCCCGGCACATGGTGTAATTCTTCGCAATGCTCCGGATCACAGGTCTGATCACCTTGCAGTTCCTCCAGTACATTGGGCATGCCAACATTGGCAAAAACCCGGTTATTGACACCAAAAGGACGGGACGGGTCGAGATAAAAGCCTTTTAGATAACCATAAAGCCATTCCGGCTGACGCACACGAGCAACCAGAGTCAAATCCGGTGGTGCAACACCAAACCAGTTTTCAGATGTGTCTGGCATAGAGCTGACCATTAAATCACCATATTCTGCTTCTGGATCAAAAACGATATTCTCCATCATGATTTCTTCCGGAATGCCTAAATCTTTGGCAACACGCTGATAGCGTGAATATTGGGCAGAATGGCAACCCATGCAGTAGTTCACAAAGGTCTGCAGACCGGATTGCAGTGACTCTTTATCCTCGAGATCCATTTCCACATGCTCCAGTTCAACTTCAGCCTCGGCACCAACAGCCCTCAGCGGAACAACAGTGAAAACAACGATTATGGCCAGTACCAGCAATACCTGGGGAATAGTAATAAAGCGACCCGTAACTCGCGCTGGTGGCGTGGTGGTCTGTTCTTTTCGTGTATACCAGGGCATGGCCAGAAAGTAAGCAAAATAAATTACTGTGCATAATTGCGCCAGCGCAGTTCTTGGGCCTGTCGCAATCTGAGTTCCCAGGACACCTAAAATAATGAAGCTGATTACAAAGGCCAGTAGGGCAATACGGCTATACATGCCTTTGTATCTCATAGATTTCACCGGGCTTCTGTCCAGCCATGGCATCACGAACAAAATCGCGATAGCCCCGGCCATAACAACCAGTCCCCAGAATTTGGCATCAATACCAAATAATGGATAAGTTACAGCACGCAACATGGAATAAAACGGCGTGAAATACCAGACTGGGGCAATATGCTCAGGCGTTTTCAGATTATTTGCCTGTTCAAAGTTTGCATACTCGAGGAAGTAGCCGCCCATTTCCGGCATGAAAAAGATGACAAAACAAAATACAAACAGAAAAACTACAACACCGACGATGTCATGCACGGTGTAATAAGGATGGAAAGGAAGTCCATCAACCGGAATGCCG
>JAYPJO010000246.1:0-3082 GCA_038128465.1 Gammaproteobacteria bacterium | reverse complement strand
GTGTTATGGCAGCCTGTGCGGCACCCAGGCCTTCAATTTCGTCATAGACGCTTTCCAGGTTTTGCACCTTGCGCCCCAGCAGGATAATTGTCGCACCATGTTGTGCGTAGGACAGAGCAGCGGCTCTGCCGATCCCTGAACCGGCACCACTGATCAGGATGACCTTTTCTTTTAATAATTCTGCTGGAGCCTGATAGTCAAACATGTCTTCAGTTCTTCTGCTTGTCTTACTGTTTAAAAGTTTAGCTGGATAATAATGTGGCGATCTCTTCTGGTGAGTCAACAATCAAATCAGGACCCCAGTCATCAAGCTTTATATCATCTGGAAAATAGCCCCAGTTTACAGCAATAGTTTTTATATCGGCATTTTTGCCCGCGTCAATATCACGCTTGTGATCGCCAACATACATACAGTGTTCGGGGGCGCAGTCCAGTTTTTTACAGGCCAGTAGCAGTCCTTCAGGCGAGGGCTTGCCCTCACTGAGTTCATCGGCACAAATAACAACTGCAGCATTCTTCAGATCCGGAAAAAAAGATAGTAATGGTGTAGTGAAACGTGAGGGTTTGTTAGTGACAATTCCCCACTGACAGTTTTCAGTTTCAATTTTTTTCAGCAAATTGCTTATTCCAGAGAATAAAGTGGATTCAGTTTGTTGAATTTTAATCGCATACAGGTCCAGCAGTTCCTGTAAATAGCCCGCGAATCTTTCATCACTTTCATCGATGCTAAAGCTGCATTTGATCAGTGCTCTGGCACCGTCCGATACTGTCTGTTTTACCAGCTCATAAGAGATTTCAGGCTGGTTATATTGAGCCAGAAGCTGGTTGAGGACCTGGGTGAAATCACGGGCAGTATCAAGCAGGGTGCCATCAAGATCGAAAAGAACAACTTTGCTCACAAAAACCCCGGTTTATTTACGCAGATACATCAGGTAATTGACATCAACATCAGCACTTAAGCGGTATTTTTTACTAAACGGGTTATAGCTCATACCGATGGTGTCATCCAGTTCAAAAGCTGCATCACGGGCAAGCTGTGCCAGTTCTGATGGGCGAATGAATTTCTGGTAATCATGGGTGCCTTTGGGTAGTAAATTTAAAACATATTCTGCGCCGATAATGGCAAAGAGATAGGATTTTGGGTTGCGGTTAATGGTCGATAGAAACAGATGACCACCAGGTTTTAGCAATGCATGACATGCCTTTAAGACTGATCCAGGATCCGGGACATGTTCGAGCATCTCCAGACAGGTTACAACATCAAACTGTTCTGAATGTTTAGCAGCAAACTCTTCGGCGGTACTTTGCTGGTAATCTATATCCAGTTTGCTTTCCAGTAAATGCAAACGGGCAACGGACAAGGGAGCTTCGCCCATATCAATACCGGTAACCTGCGCTCCTCTGTGAGCCATGGCTTCAGCAAGGATACCGCCCCCACAACCTATATCTATAACATTCTGACCGGCCAGATTCAGTTTGGAATCAATAAAACTCATGCGTAGGGGGTTGATGTCATGTAGAGGTTTAAATTCGCTGTTACGATCCCACCAGCGTGATGCCAGGGCCTCGAACTTGGCGATTTCACTATCATCAACGTTGGTATTTAGATTGTTGTTCACTTCACTCTCTTATTATTGAATCAGGTAGTCTGGATTTTTTCAGACCAGTGTCGGGCTTTTTCTCTAAGAATATCAGCATCCATATGCAATAACTGGCCATTTTCAACATTGAGCTGTCCAGCTACCCAGACATGACTGACCTGGGAAGCCTGCGCACTGTAGACCAGAGATTTTACAGGATTATATACGGGCAATGTGTTAAGGCTGCCCAGATTAACGGCCGTAATATCAGCAAATTTTCCTGATTCCAGAGAACCGGTTTTCTCACCTAAACCGATTTGTCGGGCGCCATTTATGGTTGCCATTGCCAGGATGTCCCAGGCTGATAAGGCACTCGCATCCGCAGAGGAGGCTTTACCGCTCAGGGCAGCCAGACGCATTTCATTGAGCATGTTGAGTTCATTGTTACTGGCGCAGCCATCTGTACCCACAGCAACATTTATACCGGCATCCATTAAATCAGCCGTTGGACAGAAGCCACTGGCTAGTTTCATGTTTGATGCCGGGCAGTGCACCACAGATACGCCATTATCTGCCATGACACGGATTTCTTCGGCTTCAAGCTGAGTCATGTGGACACATTGAAAGTTTGGAATCATAAGCCCCAGTTCCTGCAGTCGTTTGAATGGACGAATAACGGTTTTTTCCAGTTAAGCCTATACTTCCTGGGCAGTTTCATGGACATGCATATGAATGGTGATATCCAACTCACTGGCCAGGGTAGCAACTTTCTGCAGGGGCTCATCAGATACCGTGTAAGTGGCATGTGGACCAAAGCCTATAGTGACATGATCATTATTTTTATAGTTATCATGCAGCTCCATGGCTTTGTGAATATATTCTTCGGGGTTTTGCGCCCATACCGTCGGAAAATCCAGCACCGGGGAAGCCAGATGAGCCCGGATATTGTGTTTTACCGCTTCTCTGGCAGTGTGGTCGGGGAAAAAATACATATCGGAAAACAGGGTTGTTCCCGATAACAGCATTTCGGCGATTGCAAGTTCTGCTCCATCACTGACAAATTCTTCATTCACCCATAATGATTCTGCCGGCCAGATTTTTTCTTCCAGCCAGGCTTTAAGAGCCATGTCATCAGCAAGGCCTCTGAACAGGCTCATTGCTGCATGCCCATGAGAATTGATCAGTCCGGGGATGAGAACATGCTGGTTTAACTGATATGTCTGTTTGCTTTTGAAACAGGCTTCGGCTTCCTGGTTTGGCAGGATTTCACGAATCATGTCATTTTGAACAATCAGGCTATGATTTTCAAGAATCAAATCTCTGTCGGTCATTGGAATTAACCAACGCGACTGAATGATTACGTCGACTTCCTGGCGTTTATCTGAGTGGGTTTCAGGAGGCATTGGAGGCTGATGTTTGTTTATTAAAAATGGAATGCGCGAGTATACCCATAATTAGCCAAAGTAGGTACTTAAGGCTGGGTTTAAAACGCAGTTTTCACT
>JAYPJO010000245.1:1746-3108 GCA_038128465.1 Gammaproteobacteria bacterium | reverse complement strand
GGCTCGCTTTGCCATGAAATTTTGTGCGCTTGAATCCTGCGGCAAATGTACTCCCTGCCGTATAGGCTCTGTCAGGGGCGTTGAAGTGATAGACCGGATTATGGAAAAAACTGAACTGGCTGGTAGCGACCTCGATTTACTGGAGGACCTGTGTGCAACCATGGAAGAGGCATCGCTCTGTGCCATGGGCGGGTTAACACCCATGCCCGTGCGCTCTGCTGTCAAACTTTATCAACAAAGCAGGCAGAGGTGAGTCGATAACATGGGCATGGTTAAAGTATTCGATTACGGCACACCAGGATCCACAGAGCAGGAACAGGTAAGCCTGGAAATTGATGGACAGCAGCTTAGTGTTCCTGCCGGAACCAGTATCATGCGCGCTGCCAGTCAACTCGACACCAGCATTCCCAGACTTTGTGCCACTGACAGTCTCAAGGCCTTTGGCTCCTGCCGTTTATGTCTGGTCGAAATTGAAGGTCGGAGAGGGACACCAGCTTCCTGCACCACCCCTGTAGAAGCCGGCATGGTAGTCCACACCCAAACCGAAAAACTGGCTAAATTGCGCCACAATGTCATGGAACTTTATATCTCCGATCACCCGCTGGATTGTTTAACCTGCAGTGCCGATGGAGACTGTGAACTCCAGGATATGGCCGATGTCGTTGGCCTGCGAGATATACGCTATGGTTACCAGGGTGAAAACCATCTGAATGCAAGCATTGATGACTCCAACCCCTACTTCTCTTTTGATCCCAGCAAATGCATCGTCTGTTCCCGATGTGTCAGAGCCTGCGATGAAGTTCAGGGTACTTTCGCGCTTACCATCAGCAAACGAGGCTTTGAGTCTCATGTCAGTGCTGGTATAGAGGAGAGCTTCCTGGATTCTGAATGTGTCTCCTGTGGCGCCTGTGTCCAGGCCTGCCCTACCGCAACACTCATGGAAAAATCGGTTATCAGCAAAGGGCTGCCGGAACACAGTATAGAAACCACCTGTGCCTATTGCGGGGTTGGTTGTACCTTTAATGCCGAAATGAAAGGCGAAGAAGTCATCCGGATGCTGCCATCCAAAAACGGCAAGGCAAACGAGGGACACGCCTGTATCAAAGGTCGCTTCGCCTGGTCTTATGCCAGTCATAATGATCGCATTTTGAAACCGATGTTGCGTGCTTCAATTGATGACCCCTGGCAAGAAGTCAGCTGGGATGAAGCAATACAGTACACGGCCAGACGATTTAAGGAATTACAAGAACAATATGGACGCAAAGCCATCGGCGGTATTTCTTCATCGCGCGCCACCAATGAAGAAGTTTATGTGGTGCAAAAACTGGTGCGGGCAGCTTTTGCTAATAATAATGTGGATAC
>JAYPJO010000245.1:1054-1736 GCA_038128465.1 Gammaproteobacteria bacterium | reverse complement strand
CTCACCTACCGGCTTTGGTTTGAAAAAGACACTTGGCACGTCTGCCGGTACTCAGGATTTTGCCAGCGTTGAAAGCGCTGATGTTATATTACTGATCGGCGCTAACCCGACTGACGCCCATCCAGTTTTTGCATCCAGGATGAAACAGCGTTTACGCCAGGGCGCCCAGATTATTGTGGCCGACCCAAGGCGCATCGACCTGGTCGAGAGCCCCCATATAAAAGCAGCTGCCCATCTGGCACTTTTACCCGGCACCAATGTCGCTCTGATCAATACCCTGGCCCACATCATCGTCGAAGACGACTTGGCAGACTGGGGTTATATTAAACAACGCTGCGATAAGGAATTATTCGACAATTGGCTGGGATTTATCAGACAAGAAAAACATGCGCCCGAAGCGGTTGCTGATATTTTGGGTGTAGATGCAGAATCACTCAGGCAGGCTGCGCGGCTATATGCCCAGGCAGACCGTGCAGCAATTTATTATGGACTGGGCGTAACTGAACATTCCCAAGGCTCTACTATGGTAATGGGTATGGCTAACCTGGCCATGCTGACCGGTAATCTTGGTTTTAATGGCTGTGGTGTCAACCCCCTGCGTGGCCAGAATAATGTACAGGGCTCCTGCGACATGGGTTCCTTTCCTCACGAATTACCGGGTTACCGTCCCGTCAGTGATGAT
>JAYPJO010000245.1:0-990 GCA_038128465.1 Gammaproteobacteria bacterium | reverse complement strand
CCTAACATGTTCAACGAGGCGGTCGCCGGCAACTTCAAAGGCATGTATATCCAGGGTGAAGATGTCGCCCAGTCGGATCCCGATACCCAGCATGTTGAAGCCGCCCTGCGTAATCTTGACTGTCTTGTGGTACAGGATCTGTTTCTCAATGAAACAGCCAGGTATGCCCACGTATTTTTACCCGGCACTTCCTTCCTGGGGAAAAATGGCACCTTTACCAATGCGGAGCGTCGCCTGGGACGGGTTCGACCCGCACTGAAGCCCCGTACTGGCAAGCATGAGTGGCAGATCACCATGGAGCTTGCCCAGGCCATGGGTTATGACATGCACTACAATGATCCCTCAGAAATTATGGCTGAAATTGCCCGTCTGACTCCAGGCTTTGCCGGGATCAGCTTTGACAAACTTGATCGGGATGGCAGTGTACAGTGGCCCTGTAATGATGCTGCCCCCGATGGCACACCAATTATGCATGTCGATGCGTTTGTCCGGGGTAAAGGCGCTTTTGAAATAACCGAATTTGTACCCACCGAGGAAAAAGTTACACCCAGATTTCCGCTGCTGCTGACTACCGGGCGCATACTGACCCAGTACAATGTAGGCGCACAGACCCGCCGTACTGATAACAATCTCTGGCATCCTGAAGACATCCTGGAAATACATCCGCATGATGCTGCTGAACGAAATATCACCGATGGTGATTTAATTATGTTGCGTAGCCGCAAAGGTGAAACCTCACTGCATGCAAAAATATCCGAACGCATGCAGCCTGGTGTGGTTTATACCACCTTTCATATGCCCTTTTCCGGCGCCAATATAGTCACCACCGAGTTCAGCGACTGGGCAACCAGCTGCCCTGAATACAAGGTCACGGCAGTGCAATGTGAACTGACCGATCATATTTCAGAATGGCAGCAGCACTATCTGGATTACCAGCAGCAACATGCCCGGAACATCCATCACGATCCTGCCTAGTTTTCAGGTTTGGGT
>JAYPJO010000244.1:0-3123 GCA_038128465.1 Gammaproteobacteria bacterium | reverse complement strand
CCCTGAAACAGGAGGCAATATCTCTGGCCGTTGCCGCCGAGCTACCGCTGGTTATCGTGAATACCCAGCGTGGTGGTCCATCAACCGGATTACCCACCAAGACTGAGCAATCAGACCTGTTGCAGGCCATTTTTGGACGACATGGTGATACACCGCTCCCTGTTATTGCTTCAAGCCACTCGGCTGACTGTTTTGATGTCGCCATAGAAGCTGTGAGACTGGCAACCAAATACATGACGCCAGTCATGCTGTTATCTGATGGCTACATCGCCAATGCTTCGGAGCCCTGGCTGATACCGGATTTCGACAGCTACAAATCTTTTCCTGTGAATTTCCATGATAAACCGGAAGGTTTTAAGCCCTCTTTACGTGATGCTGAAACCCTCGCCCGGGTCTGGGCTAAACCCGGTACTGCAGGCCTGGAGCATCGGGTTGGTGGTATCGAGAAAAGTTATGAAACCGGCGACATCAGCTATGACCCTGACAATCACCAGCGTATGACTGATACCCGAAAAGCCAAAATTGATAATGTTGCTTCAGACATTCCATTGCAGAAAGTGCAGTCGGGCAATACTTCTGGCAGGTTAGCTGTTGTTGGCTGGGGTTCGACTTATGGCGCCATTCATCAGGCAGTTAAACGCAGTTTGCGCGAGGGATTGGATGTTGCGCATATTCACATCCGGCATATGTGGCCCATGCCGGCAAACCTGAAAGAGCTGCTTTGTGGCTATGAGAAAATACTGGTTCCGGAAATGAATACCGGCCAGCTGGTGAAAATAATCCGCTCAGAATTCTTGTTAGATGCCAAACCATTGAACAAGGTCTCAGGCCAGCCGTTTAAAATCAGTGAAATACAGGATGCGATAAGATCAGAGCTAGAATGAGCTTTAAATAAAATTTATGTAAACAGATTACTTCCGATACTTCAGGAAAACATTATGAATCAGGCAGTCAGCAAGTTAACTATCAAGGACTACACCTCTGACCAGGAAGTAAGATGGTGCCCCGGATGTGGTGACTATGCCATTCTGAAAACAATCCAGAAGCTGATGCCCGAACTGGATCGGCCAAAGGAGAATCAGGTATTTGTTTCCGGAATTGGCTGCTCTTCACGCTTCCCCTATTACATGAATACCTATGGTTTTCATACTATTCATGGGCGCGCACCTGCGATAGCTACCGGGGTAAAACTGGCCAATCCTCAGCTTGATGTTTGGGTTATAACTGGTGATGGCGATGCTTTAAGCATTGGCGGAAACCACACCATGCACGCCTTACGTCGTAATGTGAACCTGAATATCCTCTTATTCAACAATGAGATTTATGGCCTGACCAAGGGGCAATATTCCCCTACTTCTAAAGTTGGTACACGTTCACCTTCCACACCGCAAGGCTCAATCGACATGCCACTTTCACCCTGTGCCGTTGCCCTGGGATCCGGAGCAGCCTTTGTAGCACGTTCTATTGATACTGAAATGAAACATCTGGGTGCTGTTGTTAAAGCCGGGTATGAACATCAGGGAGCATCTTTCATTGAGATCCTGCAGAACTGTCCGATCTATAATGATGGTATATTTGAAAATGTAAAAGACAAAAAGCTCGCGGCTGATTTCAGAGTAGAAGTGGAACACGGCCAGCCTCTGATCTTTGGCAAAGAAAACAACAAAGGCATACGCCTGAACCGTGAAACTCTGACACTTGAAGTCGTGACTCTGGGCGAAGACTGCTCAGAAGAAGAACTGCTGGTTCACGATCAGACCAATCTTCCCCAGGCGCAATTAATTGGCGCCATGGGGGGTGAAAACTTTCCTGTCGCTGTTGGTGTTATCTATCACAACCCCAAGCCGAATTATGTTGCTGATTTATATACTCAACGCGAATCTTTTCAGGCAGGGCAAGAAAAAGGCAAGTTAAATACCCTATTAAATAGCGGGCATACCTGGGAAGTTAGTTAGTCAGAAACTGCTTGGAACTATAAGCCAGGAATATCCATTACTGACGAGAATACCTGCAGCGTGTACTCGCCTTCTTCATCAGCAGAGTATGAAGTCACGGTGATTTCATAGGTGCCAACCTCCCCCGCTTCCATTTCAATCAGGCTGTCTGTACCTGTCCCCAGGCTGTCATCATCTTCATATATTTCTCCGGAAGGACTTTCCAGCCTGAGATAGGCATCAAAATCTTCGGATTCCAGAGTGATTGTCAGCAGCTGCCCTGGCAATGCCGAAATTTCATAGCGGTCACTGTATTCACCATTGGGCATTAATTCATCACCCATCTCCAGTTGCCCGGTTTCATCCAGTGCAATTGTGCCCTCGCGTTCTGCCTGAGTATTAATTTCCAGCGCATAAGTACCTGTTTCACCGGCTTCATAACTGCTGACGATGACTTCATAAGTTCCACTAATACTTAAATCCAATGTCAGGGAAGACCAGCCTGTACTACCTTCAAAATCGTCATTTTCATACTCTTCTCCATCAGGTGAGATAACAATCAGATAGGTATCAAAGTCCCTTGAATGGATATCAAACACCACCCTTTCATTGGCCAAGCCTTCATAATAATAAGAATCCATAAATTCCCCGGTTTCTCCATACACCTCGTCACCGAATTCAAGCGCGCCCCTTTCAATGATGCCGCCAATTTCCCAGGTATCCCCTACATAGAAAATGTCACCGGCTATATACAGATCTGTACAGTCGGTAGCATCATGAAGAGCGTCATCATCATTCAGAGTAGCTGCAGATCCTGTACCGGCAAAGCGGGGATCATCACATTCACCATCATTGGCCCAGGTACTGCCATCATCGCCAAAATCAATTTCATCCAGATCGGGCTCGTATCCAAAAAAGTCTTCGTCGTCGGAATTCTGGATACCCGCTTCCCCAACAAAATTTACAGCAACCTGAAAAAGCAGGTTTCTGCAATCAGTCGCGTCAGTCAAAACATCATCGCCGCCACTGAATGAGCCGGGACCTTCAAAGCGAGGATCGTCACATTCAGCATCGTTGGGAAATGAGCCTTCATCGGTACCGAACTGGATTGACTGTATGCTTAGATTAGCCTCATCACTGGCCAGGAAAATACTTCCCTCAGTAAACAAAGCAGCACAATCGCTTGCAT
>JAYPJO010000243.1:0-3131 GCA_038128465.1 Gammaproteobacteria bacterium | reverse complement strand
GGATCAGCAAAATGAAGATTTGGAAAAAGCGTTACATACCCTGCAAAATGCCATACGAAAAATTGATCGTGAAACCAGAACCAGGTTTAAAGAAACCTTCGATAAAATCAATAAAGGCTTGCAAGAGCTGTTCCCTAAAATATTTGGAGGAGGCCATGCTTATCTGGACATGATTGGTGAAGATCTGCTCGATACGGGCGTGGCGATAATGGCCCGGCCACCCGGCAAACGAAACAGCACAATACACCTGTTATCCGGCGGTGAAAAAGCGATGACAGCAATTGCTCTGGTTTTTTCCATTTTTCATCTGAACCCTTCACCATTTTGTATGCTGGATGAGGTGGACGCACCCTTGGATGATGCCAATATCGGCCGTTATGCAAACCTGGTTAAAGAAATGTCGGACGTAATCCAGTTTATTTTTATTACGCATAACCGCCTGACAATGGAGTCAGCCAATCAGTTAATGGGTGTCACTATGCAGGAGCCGGGGGTATCCCGACTGGTGTCCGTTGATGTGGATGAGGCTGCTGAAATGGCGGCTATGTAAGCAGAAACAACAAGTTCGGAATAAATATAAACAGTCAGATAATCTAATGCTTGTTAGTCAAATGAGTTTTATAAAACACAATAAAAAAATAAAACTGCCCGCCAATCGAGAGGTCAATCCATGGGGATGAGAGATTGGTTGATCATTATTGTTATCGTTGGAATTGTATTAATTCTCATCGATGGCTATAGACGTAAGCGCAAAGACAGTATTCGCGTCAAACTCGATAAGAATATTCCACAAGTCGATGCCGATGATGATCCCGACATCGAAACTGTTGGAGAATTGCCTAATGGCGGAGCCAGGATTGTTCCAAGAGATGAGTATACAAATGGTAACGACAGTTATTCAGATGATGAGAATGCAACATATGAAGAGTATGAGGATGACGAAGAGGACGAACAAGTAGTCCCCGTACTCATGGATGCTGTCAATCTCAGCGATAAACAACTTGCTGAATCAGTCAAACCTAAAAGTCAAACTGACCGTTTTGCTAAAAACGAAGAACCTGAAAATCATGAAGCATTTGATGCAGATGATGATTATGAGGATGAAGACGGTTTTGATGATTCTGAGGATGTTGATGAGTTTCAGGATGAAGATGATTCTGAAGCAGAGATGAATGAAGAGGCAGATGAAGAGTCGTATGAAGACGAAGAAAACTATCTGGATAGTGAGTCAGATTATGATGATGAAGATTACGATGATGAAGGTGTATCGATAGTAAGAGTTTCTCACCGGGAAGATAAACAGAGCGGAGCTGTCCTGAAACGTGGTCGAGGTGATCAGGACAGAATAGAACCAACCATCGGCGAAATGGATATTGCAGCAGATGAAATAATAGCCGACGACCCGGTGATTACCAGTCAAGCCGCCAGAGAAGATTCTGAACCGGAGCCAAACCTACAAGCCGAGCTGTTTGCTGAAAGCCCGAAAGACTTTATCCCGGAAGAGGATCGTGATGAATCTGAAGAGGACTACCTGGAACCTGAAGAAGTCATCGTTATCAATGTTATGGCCAAACAGGGTGAAATGTTCGCTGGCAGTGATCTTCTTCCTATATTGCTGCAACAGGACATGCGTCTGGGCAAAATGAGTATTTTCCACAAGCATGCTAATAAGGATGGCAATGGTCCGGTCATGTTCAGTATGGCTAATATGGTCAAACCAGGAACCTTCGATATCAGCCAGATGGAAGAATTTTCAACCCCTGGTGTAAGTCTGTTTCTGCAGTTACCTAATGTTAATGGCAACATGAAAAGCTTTGAGCAGATGCTTGAAACAGCCAATATCATCAAAGATAACCTGGAAGGTGACTTAAAAGATGAACACCGCAGTGTTATTACCCGTCAGACAATTGAACATTGTCGCCAGCGCATTCAGGACTTTGAGCTTACCCAACTGGCTAAAAAATAACCCTCATGAGTGCGCCATCAGATGATCTGAAGTCCGAGCTTGTAGAGCTTAAGCGACAGATTGAGCATCATAATCGCCTTTATCATCAGCAGGATGCCCCTGAAATTCCTGATCAGGAATTTGATCGCCTCTTTGATCGCCTGTTAAGCATTGAGGAACAGTTTCCTGAATTGGTAACTGCAGATTCACCCAGTCAGCGCGTAGGTAGTGAACCTTTAGCTGGATTTAGTCAGGTTGAGCATCGTGTGCCAATGTTGTCACTGGAAAAAGTTTTTGATGCGGACAATATTGAAAAGTTTGAGATCCGTTTACAGAAGCGATTGTCGGCTAAAATAACGGCCATTGAATACAGTTGCGAACCCAAAATCGATGGTGTGGCGGTCAGTTTACGTTATGAAAAAGGTCTTCTGGTGCAAGCTGCCACCCGGGGGGATGGTAAAACAGGGGAAGATATTACCCATAATGTAAAAACTATCCGGGACATACCGCTGCGATTAAACGGAGATACATATCCTGATGTACTGGAAGTGCGCGGTGAGATATTCATGAGCAAATCAGGTTTTGCGCACATGAATGAAGTTGCGCTAAAAAATGATGATCGGACATTCGTGAATCCCCGTAACGCTGCAGCAGGAACATTGCGCCAACTGGATTCGCGTATCACGGCAACCAGGCCACTCACGATGTATTGTTATAGCCTGGGAGAAGTCAGTTCTGATTTGCCCGAACGCTTAAGTGATGTGTTTGAACTATTAGAAGGCTGGGGTTTGCCGGTTAATCCGATGCGTCAGGTAGTCACCGGAGCAAAAGCCTGCTTTGCCTATTGTGAAGATGTTCTGTCACAACGTGCAGAGCTTGATTATGAAATCGATGGCGTTGTTCTGAAAGTTAATAAGCTTGCTCTGCAGGAACAACTTGGCGTTAATGCGCGCACACCGCGATGGCAGATTGCCTATAAATTTCCAGCGGAGGAAGTCAGCACACTACTGAATGATGTTGAATTCCAGGTAGGCAGAACAGGAACCATCACGCCTGTTGCCAGACTGGAGCCGGTTTTTGTTGGTGGTGTCACTGTCAGCAATGCGACTCTGCATAATCTGGATGAAATAAAGCGCCTGGATTTGAAGATTGGTGACACAGTTATCATCAGGCGGGCAGGGGATGT
>JAYPJO010000242.1:0-3143 GCA_038128465.1 Gammaproteobacteria bacterium | reverse complement strand
GCTCAGGTGGAAAACGGGTATGCACCTTGCCACCATGTTTATTATTTTTCAGGTCTTCGCGGATTATCTGATGGATAAAATTGCCGGTTGATTCTGACGTGCTGTTGGTCATTCTGACTGCTTGCTTCCTAATGCGACACAAAGGGCGGTATTATAGCGCTCTTGACTAGAGCAAACTACACAATCTTCCCGTGCCACGGGAAAACAGGAGACCTGAAACATGATCGTATTACATACCAGCGCTGGAGACATTACGCTGGAACTGGATTTCGAAAAAGCCCCCATCAGTGCAGCCAACTTTAAACAATACGCCGAATCGGGCCACTACAACGGCACTATTTTTCACCGCGTTATCGATGACTTCATGATTCAGGGCGGTGGTTTTGAACCAGGAATGAAGCAAAAGGAAACCGGGTCACCGATTCAGAATGAAGCTGATAATGGCTTGAGTAATGATGTCGGCACCATCGCCATGGCAAGAACCATGGAGCCGCATTCTGCATCAGCCCAGTTTTTTATTAATGTCAAAGATAACGATTTCCTGAATCACACAGACAAAAGCCCTCAGGGATGGGGTTATGCCGTATTCGGCAAAGTGACAGATGGCATGGATATCATTAACGAAATTAAAGGTTGTGAAACCGGCCATGCTGCCGGACATTCGGATGTGCCGGTGGAAGACATCATTATCGAATCGGTTACCGTAGAGGCCTGACTCGTTAATGTCAGAAAAACCCATTCTGTTTATTTCTGACTTGCATCTGCAGCCTGACAGACTGGATATCTGTCAGGCTTTTTTTCAGTTTTTGCACAGCCAGGCTGTCAATGCGCAGGCTCTGTATATCCTGGGAGATTTTTTTGAGGTCTGGCTGGGTGATGATCACAACACCGCATTGAGTGATCAAGTTGCAGAAGCATTACGCAGTCTGAGTGCACAGGGTGTCGCTATCAGGCTCATGCACGGTAATCGGGATTTTCTGATTGGAGAGACTTTCACGCAAGCCTGTGGCGGCGAACTCATTCATGAACCCTTTTTGTTGAAAGCCTTTGACCAAAAGGTCCTGTTAATGCACGGTGATGTACTGTGCACCAGGGATACTGACTATATGGAATTCCGGCAAATGGTGCGCAATCCTGATTGGCAGCAAAAATTCCTGGCCCTCAGCATCAAAGAACGTATCGCTTTTGCTGAAAAGGCCCGGGCAGCCAGTAAAAGCATGAGCAGCAACAAGGCCGATGACATCATGGATGTCACTCCTGAAGCTGTGGCAGATGTCATGCGACAACACCAGGTAGACACCCTTATTCATGGTCATACCCACCGGCCCGGGAGCCATAACATCACACTTGATTCGGGGCATAAACAGCGACTGGTGCTGGGCGACTGGGACCAGTCTGCCTGGTATATCTCATGGACTGCCGATGCCTTGACATTGCATCAGCTCGATCTGCAAGCAGTTTGAGATGGCAATCTTTCTGTCCAGTAAAATAAGAGATCTTGATGGCCTGCCAGTCAACCGCATTCTGCCGCACATCAAAAAACGCATGGTCGGCCCTTTTATCTTTCTCGACCACATGGGCCCCATGGATGTGGCTGCAGATGAAGCACTGGATGTACTGCCCCACCCGCACATCGGTTTGTCCACTCTCACCTACTTGCTTGAAGGTGAAGTCATGCACCGTGACAGTCTGGGTAATGAGATCAGCATAGTCCCTGGTGATGTCAACCTGATGACAGCGGGTAAGGGTATTGTCCATTCGGAAAGGGAACCCGAAGGCCTACGCCACAGACCGCATCGTCTCAATGGTCTGCAATGCTGGCTCGCTCTGCCTGAAGCTATTGCGGATATGCCGCCTGCTTTCCAGCATACTCCACTTTCAGATCTACCCACGCTTAAGAAAGATAACACCATAATAACCCTGATCGCTGGTAAAGCGTTTGGCCTACATTCACCGGTTACTACCTATTCACCAATGTTTATGGTGGATATCAAAGCCAAAGCCGGGAGCAACTTAGAACGCCCTGAACCGGATGCGGAATGTCTCCTTTATCTGTTGCATGGGTCTGTGCAATCTGAATCAGTAAGCTATAAACAAGGCGCGCTGGTGCTGCTGGAAAATGAGCATTCATTCACTGCGAGTGAGGATGTACATTGCCTGTTATTTGGGGGACCTGAATGGGAAAATATTCCCTACATCGAATGGAACTTTGTCTCTTTTCAGCGGGAAGAGATTGAACAAGCCAAGCAGGACTGGATGACTGGTCGTTTCCCCCGGGTTCCGGGAGACAGTGAAGAGTTTACGCCGCTTCCTTAATGCTGAAAATAGCGCTGAAAATGCGCTTCACTCAACAAATGCAGATCATCATTTATTTTATTCATGACCTCATCAATACTCTGATTTTTAAACTCTGGCATCAACTCAACCCCGATATCTTCGAGGGTTTTGATGCGATAGGAATATTTCTGCAAAAGCCCGTGTAGCCAACAAAATGGTGATAAATCCGGGTGATAGAAAAAACGGAAATCATGCATGACATCCTGTAATTTCCCGACATCAACAATCCGAAACTTGTTCTGCAGTATCTGCTCGGTCAGTAAATCAATGCGGGCAAATACCGCTCTTTTTTCCTGTTCTGAATAGGTATTCCATCTGATCACCTCATGATTAAAGCGCTTACAGCCACGACAGATTTTGTCGCCAAAAGACGTGGTTGAGCAAATACCAATGCAGGGGGTCTTGAGTTGATTCATGGGCAGCAATTCTATCATTCAATGCTGTCATTGTTATGACTGATATTTAAAAAAACACGTCATCAGAATGAATATTTCAATAGTGGCCCAGTTTGAATTTCTATTTTTACTTTTATAGATGATTAGGGGTAAGTACTTTAATTCGGAGCACGCGGAGACTACATCCCTGTACGCTCGGCCTCCTCATTTAAAGTACATTTCCCCTCATACCTTCTCATTAAGGTATCCAAACTGGGCTACTATCATCCAATTTGTCAACTGGCGCAAAAAGGTGCTTTCTTGTAGAATGTGCCCTCTTTTTTTGGCCCATCCCGTAATTTTCACGAGGTATTAGTTGTGCTTGAAGCCTATCGCAAACATGTCGAAGAACGTGCAGAACAGGGTGTTGTC
>JAYPJO010000241.1:2809-3157 GCA_038128465.1 Gammaproteobacteria bacterium | reverse complement strand
ACGCGATACCGATAATGGCCCCGATTAGTGATGAAATCAAAATTATCTGGGGTAGTACCTGCCACCCCATCCAGGCACCCAGTGCAGCCAGCAATTTAAAATCTCCATGCCCCATGCCTTCCTTACCGGTAAGCAGTTTGAATACCCAGTATACTGCCCAGAGAATCAGATACCCTGCGACTGCACCGAGTACTGCTGACTCCAGTGTGGCGATGAGTTCAAAATAATTAACAATAATCCCCAGCCACAATATCGGTAAAGTGATGTCATCCGGTAGTAACTGATGATCAATATCTATCATTGTGAGCACAATGAGTGACCAGGTGAGAACCAGTAAAGCCAAGGTCA
>JAYPJO010000241.1:2562-2799 GCA_038128465.1 Gammaproteobacteria bacterium | reverse complement strand
TAAACAGTCCTGTTATGGACTCAATAATCGGATAACGGGGAGAAATGGAAACTTTACAGCTTTTACATTTGCCTCCCTGCAGTAAATAACTGAGCACCGGAATATTTTCCAGTGCGCTTATTTCATGCTTGCAGGCAGGACAGTGTGAACCAGGGCTGGACAGATTGAATGTTGGAAGACCGGATTGTTTTCTGCTTTCTTCCTCCATCTCCAGGAATTCGTAGCATTGATCAGTCC
>JAYPJO010000241.1:0-2552 GCA_038128465.1 Gammaproteobacteria bacterium | reverse complement strand
ATTATCGGCAGGCGATAGATGACCACGTTCAGAAAGCTGCCAATAATGAGTCCAAGCAGAATGGCAAAGCAAAAGAATGCTAATGGGTAGGCAGCAAATAAAGTCGCTATGGCCATTAAATCGGTAATATTCATCCTGGCTAATCCGTAAATAAAAAAAATTACTGAAAGCGCATGGAAAAATCGATTGCCCTGCAGTGTTTGGTAAGTGCTACCACTGAAATATAATCTACGCCAATTTCTGCAACAGCGACAATGCTTTCATCATTGTAACCGCCGGATGCTTCCAACAAAGCACGGCCTTTATTAATACTGACTGCCTGTTCTAAATGTTCAAGGCTGAAATTATCCAGCATGACTGTATCTGCTTTAGCCTGCAGAGCCAGTTCAAGCTGCTCAAGAGTTTCTACTTCAATCTCTACGGGTTTGTCCGGGTCATAACGGCGGGCATAAGCAATAGCTTCTGCTATACCACCACAGGCGTTGATATGGTTTTCCTTGAGCAGGAAGGCATCATAGAGGCCCATACGATGGTTGTAGCAGCGTCCCTGGGTTACGGCATATTTTTGTGCAAGTCGTAAACCCGGTATGGTTTTTCGGGTATCCAGAATTTTTACCGGGGTATGTTTGACCAACTCGGCATAATGTCTGGCTATTGTTGCGGTACCTGAAAGTACCTGCAGAAAATTCAGCGCGGTTCGTTCTGCGCTCAGAATTTTTTTTGCCGAACCGTATGCCGTGAAAATTAAATCATTTTGCTGGCACTGACTCCCTTCTGAGACAGACCATTCAATCTCTGTTTGAGGGTCAATTTGCTGAAAAACTTCATTGACCCAGGGTTGCCCACAAATAACGGCTGATTCCCGGCAAATGACCTGGGCCACTGCTCTTTGTTCATCAGGTATGAGAGAGACACTGATATCACCACTGCCTATATCTTCGTGCAGAGCGTGACGAACATTTTTTTCAAGATCATCTAAAAAAAGGGCGTCTGTCATATTGAACTCGTATTGATTAAAGCTGCATCATTATAGCTCAGGCTATTTATGGTATAACAGAACTATGAAGATCATTGAACATCGTTTATCGAGTGCCAGACAGTTGAGTTCATCAAATTGCAGTGCCAGAAATAAACATGAAATCAGTCTGTTGGTTATCCATAATATAAGCTTGCCGCCAGGTCAGTTTGGCGGACCATATATAGATGATCTTTTTTGTAATAATCTGGACTGCACTGCTCATCCTTTTTTTGGTGAACTGGAAAATCTCAGGGTGTCATCACACCTTTTGATCAGGCGCGATGGTGAACTGGTTCAGTATGTGCCTTTCAACCTGCAAGCATTTCATGCAGGAAAATCTATATACGAGGGAAGAGAGCAGTGTAATGAGTTCTCAATTGGTATTGAGCTTGAAGGCACTGACTATGACGAATTTACGTCAGAACAATACGAGGTATTAATTGAAGTAACCAAAGCGCTGTTTAAACATTATCCGGATATGAACAGTGAACGTATTGTCGGGCATTCAGATATAGCACCAGACAGGAAAACAGATCCAGGCCCTAAATTTGACTGGCGATTATATAGAGCTGGAATTAGGCATGAAAGCGATAAACTACACAGCTAACCTACTGATATACCTAGAAAATAATTGGGGAAGCAGCAGAAGACAAGCAAATTTGTAGTAAAACTACATAAAAATAAGAGTCTTACTGGAAATAAGGCAGTATTTTCAGTAGAATTGCGCGACATTGTAGCTTTACTACAACTAGTTTTTCAATAAATTCAAGAGTTTTAACACATGTCAGAGAACAAAATAGATATCGATCAGCAGGAAACCCAGGAATGGGTTGATTCGATAGCTGCCGTCATTAAAAGCCATGGTCTGGATAGAGCGCAATTTTTACTTAAATGCCTGGTCAGTAAAGCCACTGAAAACGGCGATCCACTACCTCCTGATACGCTAAATACCCCTTACCGCAATACCATTCCCGTTACCGCTGAAGAAAAAATGCCTGGCGATATGCATATGGACAGAAGTATTCGCAGCATAGTGCGTTGGAATGCCATGGCCATGGTAATGCGTGCGAACAAGCTGGGTATGGATCTGGGTGGTCACATGTCGTCATTTGCATCCAGTGCAACCCTTTATGATGTTGGTTTTAACTACTTTTTCCGCGGTGAAACTGAAAATCAAAAAGCAGATCTGGTTTTTTTTCAGGGACATTCTTCACCGGGAACTTACTCACGGTCATTTCTGGAAGGAAGATTGACTGAGGAGCAGCTCGATCATTTTCGTCAGGAAGTCGACGGCAAGGGACTTTCTTCATATCCCCATCCGCATCTGATGCCTGATTACTGGCAATTTCCAACTGTTTCCATGGGGCTTGGACCCCTTCAGGCTATATACCAGGCACATGTCATGAAATATCTTGATAACCGAGGACAGGTTGAGCAGGGTGACCGGCAGGTCTGGGCATTTCTGGGAGATGGAGAATGTGATGAGCCTGAGTCCCTGGGTGCAATAAGTGTAGCAGGGCGAGAAAAGCTGGGT
>JAYPJO010000240.1:1255-3177 GCA_038128465.1 Gammaproteobacteria bacterium | reverse complement strand
CGTAAAACTGAAGTCAGTGATGCCGATCTGAATGCAATCATTGCCTACCTGACCCGACCACGCTAGATTTTCCTGACACCAGTTTCAGGAAAATCGGATTCATGAAATATAAGGAGTAATAGTCTGGATACCCTTTGAGGCTACCTCAAAGGGGTCCGTGTTTTGCACAACGGGGTCAAACAGCTCCAGGGATAGTGCCCTGCTGTAGCCCTTCTCTTTCAGCTTATCTATTATCCTGAACAGAGGGGCCACGCCTTCACCCGGAAATGCCCGATGGGTGTTACTCGAAACCTCCAGTGGTGGCTCTCCCGGGGTATCCTCAAAATGCACATGATGGATTTCTCCCGGATTAATTAAATCCAGATCTTCAAATTTGCTCTGGGCTACCCAGACATTAAAAACATACTGCATGTTATTCAGATTTGGATGATTCACTGTTCTTACAACATTAAGTGAAGTTCGCACTGTACTGATCAGCCTGGAAAAACGCGTAAACTCGACCATTAGGGCAATATTATGCGGGCGTGCAATTTCAGCTGCCTCATACAGGTTTTCATAAACCTCGTCATAATCTTCCACGACATGCTCTTCACTGGCAGTAGAAGGCGCTACTAGACGATCAGTACCCAGAGACTCGGCCAGTTCAAGTTTCCACCGTAAATCCTCCAGTGCCTGATCACGCAATGGTCCGGTTTCTTCCAAAGCAACCTGATTGGTGGAAGACACAGCACGGATACCCAGATCATCCATCAGGCGCCTGGCTGAGCCCGGGCCATTGGCTTGTTCAAAAATACGGGCAGAAGGCAGGTCAGGCTCGGCTGCTGTAATGCCGGCTCTGGCCCATCCCTCCATAACGGAACGAAAATCAAAACCTCTGGAAGTTGCCCCATGCATGCAGACAAACATACCTGGTATTGATGCAGCATTTGAATTATCCGACCCTGCACCAGCAGCCATTGCGGAAGCAGCAGCAGACAATGCAATAAAATCCCTGCGATTTAACTGAGCCATACGAAATCCTATAAACTCACCAGAAAACCAAGTATATAAACCTTCCAGGCAGCTCTCCAGTATCATTTACTACAAAGGAAATTTGTGAACTATTACACAGGGATTAATCCGGTATTCAGATTCCGACTTTACCCTGCTCAACTCTCTCACTAGAATTAATTTTTTGAAGTTTGCGCGGAAGAAAATCCAGTGACCTGTAGTAAAAGCACTTTTGGAACTCTTACTAGATTTCTGTGCTATATCCTGTGCTTGTCAGGATTGACTGCATGTGGCGGAGGTGGCGGTGGCTCGCCTGCCATACCGACCCCGACAACATTCACAGTACAGGGCAGTATTATCGTTGCAGCAGGTTCACTGGTTGACAGTGATATCAACAACAGCAGTAGTGCCAATATTTCCAACAACACCCCCGGTTCTGCTCAGGAGATCCCCAGCTTCGTCGTACTTGGCGGCTATGCCAATGAAGCAATGCAGGGTGAGAACGGACCATTGTTTGAGTCAGGCGACAACGCTGACTATTTCAGTGTCTATCTCTATAACGGACAGTCCATCGTACTGGATATACATGATTCAGATAATGCTGATCTCGATCTGTATTTGCTGACCAGTACCGGCTTAACTGTTCTGGATTCTTCGCTTTCCACTGGGACCAATGAATCATTAAATGCACCTTTTGAAGGTGAGTTTCAGCTTCTGGTCGAAGCATTTAGTGGCGCTTCCAGTTACACCTTGCGTACAGAGCAGACTGTTAATATAGACAGCAGTAATTCGCGACTGTCAGATGCATTTATCCCGCATGAAATAATTCTCAAGTTTCGTGAACCACACCTGTACAAACAGGAAGATCAAAATCCTGAATCCACCCTGAACCAACTGAATTTAAACCTGATGAACGGGCAGACTGACCGTGC
>JAYPJO010000240.1:0-1245 GCA_038128465.1 Gammaproteobacteria bacterium | reverse complement strand
GGCTCTTATGATTACGATGCGCGTGAATTTGAATCCCTAAGCAATGTAGATAGTTTGCCGGTGCAATTGAGGCATCAGTTTACTGACCAGACCAGCCGGGCAAAACATGAAACCTTGCTTGCCATCAAACAATTAAATAGAGACTTCAACATTCTTTATGCAGAGCCTAACCTGTTACTTGAAGCTACTGCCATCCCTAACGACCCTCGCTATAACGAACAATGGCATTTTCCCCTGCTGGAATTACCTGCAGCCTGGGATATTACCACTGGATCCAGCGATGTTATTGTAGCTGTTGTTGATTCGGGTGCACTTTTTCAGCATCCGGACCTGAGTGGTAATCTGATAGCCGGTTATGACTTTGTCAGCTCAGTTGGCAATGCCCTGGATGGTAATGGGATAGATCCGAATGCAGAGGATGTAGGTTCTTCCTTTCATGGTTCTCATGTAGCAGGCATTATTGCCGGGATGACTGATAATGGTATCGGAACCAGTGGCATCAGCTGGCAAAGTAAAATTATGCCTCTGCGGGTATTGGGTGGGACTGGTGGTAACCTGTATGACGCTACCCAGGCTATGCGCTATGCTGCCGGATTAAGCAATGACTCTGGTGAATTACCAGCAACCCCGGCTGACATAATAAATTTAAGTATTGGTGGTACTGGTTTCTGCCCGTCCAGCTATCGCGATGTTCTCAGTGAAGTTCGGCAACAGGATATTCTGGTAGTTGCTGCGGCAGGCAATGATAATGAAAGTTCCAGCCAGTTTTACCCGGCCAATTGTAATGATGTGATTGCCGTCAGTGCTGTCGATCAGAATAAAGTGATCACCGATTATTCCAACTTTGGTAATACCATCGATATAGCTGCCCCAGGTGGCAGGGATGATATCGACAATGATATGAATGGCTTCCTGGATGCCATATTGAGCACCTCCGCTAGATCTGAACCTGGCGGTCCTGATTATCGCTATGATTACCGTACCGGTACTTCAATGGCAACGCCTCATGTCAGTGGAGTTTTTGCACTGATGCTGACAGTAAACCCTGCACTCACTGCCGATGAGATTGAGCAGATGCTGATTTCCGGTTTGCTGACCGATGATATAGGGATAGCAGGTGCCGACAGCTTATATGGTAATGGCCTGATCAATGCCCGCAAAGCAGTCGCCGCAGCGATTGACAGCCTGTCTGGTACCGACAGCCTGGTATCCTATCTGAGTTCCTCAATTTCTACGATCGAATTC
>JAYPJO010000239.1:0-3194 GCA_038128465.1 Gammaproteobacteria bacterium | reverse complement strand
GCAGAAAGGAAACCGCCAATAATGGAAAAATAATAGAAGACTCCAGACGTTCCAAAATTAAGTTTTTCGATTTTAGCAATGCCCGACACAAGATCCTGTTCAATCTGGTTTTTGAACATGCCACTGCTGCCAATCGTTCCACCTTTGGTTTTGATATCAGCCAGACCGTTGATGTGCAATACACAAAGTACCTGGCCAGTGACAAGGGCTTTTATAACTGGCATGAGGATATTACCTGGTGCAACCAGAACATGTATCAGCGCAAACTGTCATTTTCTGCACAATTATCAGATCCTGACAGTTATGAAGGTGGAGATCTGGTTTTCGATTTGCCAGACGAACTATGCCCGCCCAAGGAAGCCCTGCGCAAACTTGGCACCGTAATAATTTTTCCATCATTTGTGCGACACATGGTGACACCCGTGACGAAAGGTGAAAGGCATGCCATGGTCAGCTGGGTGGAAGGATTAAATTTCAGGTAATTCCAAAAAAATCCAGTCAAGTTCAGGATAAAGCGACAGGCTAGCGTGAAGCTCGTATAAATGCGAAAGCTTCTGCCAATTTTCTCAGTTGTTTACTGTTCATTGCAGCCACATTCATTCGAGCATTTGGCAACATATAAATATGATGTTCTCTTTCCATGTACTGCTGCTCTTCCTGTGTGATCGGCAAACAGGAAAACATGCCATGTTGTTTTTCAATAAAAGACGCATCAAAATCAGGATTGGCCTTCTCAAGTGCATTTTTAAGTGCATGGCGCATCACAACGATATGGTTTCTTATTTCGTTCAATTCCTTCCGCCACAAATTTTCAAGTTCTGGAGTATTTAATATTTCATGAACAATGGCTGCACCATGATCAGGCGCCATAAAATACAATTGCCGCACAGTATCACGTAGTTTTAGACGAACACTTTCCCTGTCAGCACCTTCTGTGGGCAGGATGATAGAAAGCAATCCAGCTCGTTCACGGTAAATACCAAAAGACTTAGAAGAAGAAACTGTTAACAGCAATTGCGGCACAAGTTCAGCAAACAGACGAACACCAGCTACATCCTCTTCGATACCTTCACCAAAGCCCTGGTAGGCAACATCGACAAAAGGAACTGCTTTAGTTTTATTGACTACTTCAGCCAGCCTTCGCCATTGCTCAAGTTCCAGATCCTGGCCGGTTGGATTATGACAACAACCATGAATGAGCAGGATATCATTGGACTGCATAGCGTCGAGATCCTGCAGCATACCGTCAAAATCCAGCACTGTATTTTGCTGGTCATAATAGCGATAGGCATGAATCTGCATCCCCACTTTGTCAAAAAACTCCAGTTGATGTCCCCAGACTGGCTGGGATGCCCACAGTGCGGAATCAGGATTCAGGTTGACTATAAATTCAGCGCCGGCACGTAATGCGCTGCCAGCTCCGGGTGTCTGGGCTGAAACAATGCGTCCTTCAGTCAATACCGGATGATCATTGCCCAGTGTCAATTTTTCAATATCTTCACAATAAGCAGTATTGCCAAGGGGAGACAAATAGGATTTGGTCTGATCACGTTCAAACAACTGCTGTTCTGCCAGCCGAACAGCTCGCATAACGGGGACATTACCGGATTCGTCCCGAAAGACCCCTATACCCAGATCAATTTTATCCGGACTGTTGTCCTGAGCGATGCGATCAAACAGTGACTCGATAGGATCACTTTTATAATTCTGGATTTGCGTGAACATGGGCTGACTTACCGAATTTTTTTCTGGTTATTAACAGGGCATATAAAGAGTATAAAAGCCTTGCAGGGTTGAGAAAAGCAGTCAAACCTCTCATTTGTGCAAACAGCTTACTATCCCGATACATCTATAGCAGGTGCATCAATTGAAAGTGCCAGCACCCTGCTTATGGCGGCCATGTTAAGGCCGGTTTCCTGCATCCATTCGTTATAGGCTTCCTGTACTGCTCGCATATCAGCCTGGCTTGTTGGTTTTTTTCGCACAACACCGGCGTCTATAAGTGCTGTCACACCATCCCTGTCAAGTACGAAACCATCTTTACCCATCTGTCTTAAAAAATATTGCGCGGTATTACCACCGAGTCTGGAACCATGTTTACCAAGATATTTTAACAGCCCGATGTAATCTTCAGCCGGCCAGTCAGCTATCATTTTTGCAAATGATCCATACACAGATTCAGCATCCAGGATCATTTGCCCATTTATCGCAACTGTTTGAATTTTTTGATAATTTAGGACAATTTCGGTGTCCTGTAACAATACCTCAACATCTTCAGGGCTGATGAAAGCACAACGTTTTACATTAAATTGCCAGAATGCTTTCTCAAAACCCGGCCATTTGTTTTAAATAACTTTCCAGTTAAAGCCAGCCTGAAAAACGCCACGAGTGATCATGGACAAGAATCTGTCGTCCGGGATTTTTGATATTTTACTTGCTGACAGTATTTCGATGGTGGATAACAAAACCTGTAATACATCTTCCCCGCCTTTGCGTTTTGCTGCCCGATCATAGATTGTTGAAAAATTCATTTTCAGTCCTTTTCTCATATATCACGCTATAAACCACTATCCTCACCATAGATCTGTGCAATGAAATTACAAATATATTTACATCTTCAACATGATTGACGACTGATGTCTCCGCCTTTATAGAACCATGTCAAGGCATCCGGGTCAGAACAGATTTCTTTTCCGATTGCATAAATATGTTTGGAAATTTCTTCATTCATGCCATCTTCTTTGGCTGAACCAACCTGCCCTTTTCTGATCATTGCACCCGTTTCCAGAATTGGAACCTCTAAATCGCCTATTGAGCTAAATTTATCATCATGCTGTTTCATCCAGTTGAAGCTGGTGTATTCCTGTATGGCGTGCCATTGACTCTCAGTAGGTTCAATTTCCAGAAAACTAGCAATCTTGTTTAATGCGCCATTATGATCTCGCTTCATATCTGCAAAATGCATGAACAGCACATTAGGCTCAAACCTTAATGGCCACCACGCTGCCAGAAATCCAAAAAGCATGGCATTAAAACCTGCATCATTTAACACCTCATAATAAAATTCTGGAAAGCTATCCTTACGCATGGCTCCGATTGGTATATCCCATAAGTCATACCAGGCATCGGTATGCTTCTCAAAAAAAGGTTTTATGGAAACCAGCGCATCTTAAGCATTGCGACCAACCACGATA
>JAYPJO010000238.1:2806-3200 GCA_038128465.1 Gammaproteobacteria bacterium | reverse complement strand
GAACATAAACATGCAAATAAATTCAATCCAAGTTTTCACATAATCTGAAAACTTTAAATAGCTAAGCAAAATGGAATAATTAGCTGGCAAATCGATTATGCTCTCATCGAGATATTTTGAATAAGGTCGGTAAACATAGGCTAGATGCTCGACAGTAGTGTCCTTTATTTCTTTGGCGAGTAACTTAGCTAAATCGCCGAAATAAGGGTCTCCGCTTTGACGATTACTGCCGTCAATGAACGTAACTAAGCCAGTGCAACCCGGGCGAAGGTTTTTTGGCGGACGCCGGGAGGAGAAGCACCAAATCTGATAAAGTTGAATGGTAAGGCGCGCCATGCCGATTAGTGTGCTGAAAAAATCCTTAGCAAAGATGGCAATACGATCTCTTATGGGA
>JAYPJO010000238.1:0-2757 GCA_038128465.1 Gammaproteobacteria bacterium | reverse complement strand
CCTCAAGAGTAGTGGAAGAGCTTTTACCAACAGTTACAATATCGCGACCTTTGAAAATAAGGTCGACTTTTTGCTTTGTAATTTCTTTTCTAAATCCCACGTTTGTAATATTTTAATGTTGAGTATTATCGAGAATATTAAGTGCTTGCATAAATTCCCATAATTATTTACAGCTTAATCTAAATCATGAAAGGATTTTATAAAAATCGCGTGTGGCTTTAAGATATGTAAAGCAAGGATTTTCTCCTTAATACTAAGTCTCAGATTCTTAGCATGGAATTTATTTTTGTAAATTATGGTGGCTTAGCCAGATATTAGGCTCTAAGAATTGTGGCCAATAGGTTTTTTTGGTCTGAGTTGCTTCTCAAGAAGTTATTTATGGTATCAACATCTTCTGGCTCATTGACAGAGGGTAGCGATGGTTCTACCGGCACCGACCGCATCTGAAAGCCATTTTCCAATATGCGCATTTGCTCAATAAATTCTGCAGTTTCTATTAACGATGGCTCAAGCTTAACCAATTCAAGAAGAAATTCCTTCCTAAAGGCAAAAATTCCCAGAATTTTTCGTATGAATTTTTGCTGAAGATCGAACGCGGAATATGAGGGACTTCTTCTAAAGCAATGAAGAATTTGGTTATCAGTTGTTACAGCACATTTTACGAACGAATGCTTATCTAGTTCTTCATAATTTTCCAACAGACCTGTGACGTTCCATGCTTCAGACTTTGGGTATTGGGCAATACTATCTACCAATGCATCAATATGGGCAGGTATTAGTAAAGGCTCATCACCCTGTAAAACTATAACGTGCGTACAATCTAAATTGAGCAACGCCTCAGCTACACGGGAGCTGCCGTTAATATGTTGGTCAGATGTCATAACTACCTTACCGCCAAAACCTCTGATCACAGCAGCTATCTGATTGTCACAAGATGCGACAATAACATCGGCGATGGAATCAGCAAGCAGAGCACGCCGCCTGACATGTTCGATCATGGGCAAGCCATGTATATCGAACAAAATTTTGCCTGGAAATCTCACAGATGCCATGTGTGCAGGAATAACGGCAATCACCTTGTTTGTACATAGGGTCATTGCGGTAAAACCCCGCAGTCCACGTTGATACATTGCCCCGTGATGGCAGAAGCATTCTGCCCTGCCAGGTACAGGGCGAATTTGCCAACTTCTTCTCCCGTGGGTAATCGTCCAAGTGCCGCGTTGCCTTTCCTGAAGTTGTCGATAAAACCTTCGGGGTCATCGCCACCTGGCGCATCCGGATCTGCCAGCGCCTTTAGCAGGCCCGGTGTATTAACGAGTACCGGGCACAGGGCATTGACCCTGATGCCGCGCGGTCCCAGCTCCTTGGCGAGGGATTGGGTTATGCCGTTTACCGCAAATTTAGTGGCGCAATAAACGGCATTGTTCTTTGAGCCCCTTTTCCCTGCTATGCTGGAAATATTAATGATGGCCGCTCCTGGCTTCATTACCCCGGCAGCAGCTTTGCATCCCCAGATGACACTCTTGAGGTTTGTCGCGACGAGATGATCAACAAAATCTTCTGTTAGGGCTTCAAGGGGTTTCCAGCCGGAAAGGCCGGCATTGTTGACATAAACGTCCACACGTCCCGTTGACTCCATCGCCTGCCTGACCAGTTGCTGGTGGGCACTCTCATTCCGAACATCGGTTTGTACAAACGTAAGGGCTTGGTGGTCCTCGTAAAAAATCGTTGTTTTCTCCCGTGCTCCCACAAAAACATTGAAGCCCGCCTTGAGGAAACACTGCGTGATAGATTCCCCGATGCCCTTGTTGCCTCCGGTGATGATCACTGTCTTCTCGTCCGTGTTTTTCATGCCAGTTAAACCCTGTCAGATGGTCATACAAGAAAAGCCGCCATCAACCGCAATTTCAGCGCCAGTCACGAATCCGGATGCTTCAGATGAGAGCCACAGCACAGCACCGACCAGTTCATCAGGTTCTCCATAACGCCCCATAGGCGTATGCCCAAGAATTGCCATTTCTCGGTCAGGCGTTATGAAATTTTTCCTGTTCCAGTCAGTCGGGAAAAATCCCGGGCGCAAGGCGTTGACCCGGACACCGTGCTGCGCCCATTCACGAGCCAGATTCTGGGTTAGATTCTTGATACCTGCCTTGGCGACCGAATAGGTAAACGCCTTGGAAAGTGGCGGACCAGCGGATGCAGATGAAACATTGATTATCGTCCCCTTACCTTTATGCAGCATGTGTTCGCCAAAAACCTGGCATCCAAGCATGGTCGCCGTTATCTGGGAATCCAGAACTGATCGCCACTCCTCAAGTGTAATCTGCATAAATGGCGTGGGAGCATTGATACCGGCACCATTGACCAGGATGTCCACACTGCCAAACTTTTCGATGATCGACCGCAGTACGTTTTCATGCTGCGCCTTGTCACTAGCATCCAGGGCGCGGGAAAGGTGCTCGGTTTCCCCAAATCGCTCAAGTTCCGCCTTCACCGCATTTGCTTTTTCTTCCTGGATATCCAATACGGCAACAGAGCATCCCGCACTGGCATAAGCCCTCGCCATGGCACTGCAGAGATGGCCACCGCCTCCAATGACAACCGCGACCTTACCCTGCAGATTGAACAACTTATTCAGATATTGTTGCGTCATGGGTTCAAGCCTTATTTTGCAGTTGTTTGATTAATTTTTGCATTTGCTCGGCCCATTTCCAGAGCACAAAAAGATCCGAACCCAGAATAAGGTAGGTATATCCC
>JAYPJO010000237.1:0-3206 GCA_038128465.1 Gammaproteobacteria bacterium | reverse complement strand
GCGAAAAAATCTCATCGACCTCTCCGGGATTAGGCTGAAGTGGGGGGAGCTCATCGACCACGCCGAGCACCGGTGCCACGGCAAAACCTGAAGGAATAACGGTCGTATCGAGGATGCCAAGAATTTCAACGAGCTCCCTTATAAGAGCAATCTCTTCCTCGGCTTCCCTTAATGCTGTTTCCACGGGGCTTTTATCTTTTGTACTGACATTGCCGCCAGGAAAGCTGATCTGGCCGGCATGGATTGGCAGGAAAGCGCTACGACGGGTAAGTATTATTTCCGGCTCACTGCATCCCTGGTAAACAAGAATCAGAACGGCGGCCAGTTTGTGATTGGTCTTGAAAGTTTCAAGATTATGGTCGGTGTCTAGCGAGCGGCCAATGTCACGAACAATTTCGAGGGTGAAGTTAGCCATGGCAATAAGGAGGGTTTATACGTCTGACTTAAGCGCATCCATGAACAAGTTAATTTTGTCCAGTGATTCCTGGTATTCCTCTTCGCCAACGCTGTCAGCCACGACGCCGCCACCTCCCCAGCAGTAAATTTTATCCTTGTCCTTGACAAGGGTTCTGATACAGATATTGCTGTCCATGTTGCCGTTAAAGTCGATCCAGGCAAAAGCGCCGCAGTAAACTGAGCGCATTACGCTTTCAAGCTCGTTTATGATTTCCATGGACCTGATTTTTGGCGTGCCTGTGATTGAACCACCGGGAAAACCTGCCTTAATGAGCGCAAACACATCTTTCCGATGCTCGAGCTCACCCGTGATAGTGCTGACCATATGATGCACATTGGTAAAACTCTGCGTTTCGAAAAGATTGGTCACGGAGATACTGCCGGTGTCACAGACGCGCCCAAGATCATTGCGCAGCAGATCCACGATCATCAGATTCTCAGCTTTATCCTTGATGCTGGTTTCCAGATCTACTTTATTTTTTTCATCCTTATCCGGGTTTGGATTACGCGGCCGCGTCCCTTTAATCGGCTGCGTCAAAACCATATGGTTTTGAACCTGGATAAAACGCTCCGGTGAAAAAGACAGCACGGCCTGGTCGCCATCTTCCATGAACGCCGCAAAAGGGGCCTTGGCAACTGTTTGCAGACGTGTAAAGGCTGTGTATGGATCGCCATTGCAATCAGCTGCAAAGCGTTGAGTCAGATTAACCTGATAACAGTCACCTGCAAGAATGTAATCTATAACTCTCTGGTAGGCATCCTGGTAAGCCTCTCGAGTGAAGTTGGAAATAAAGCTACCTGTCAGGTTGAAGGTTCCGCCGGTGATCTCATTAGTTTTCGCGAAGGCTTTGGTCACTTCATCTCGTAGCTCTTTTCGGCAGCTGTCGCGAAAAACCAGGCTGCATTTTTGCAACACATGATCAATAACCAGCACCCATGAATAAATCCCGATCAACATATCGGGCAAAGCAATGTCCTTTTTATGTCCTGCGGGAATTTGAAACCAGGGGTGCAGCATTTCGTAACCAAAGTAACCTATGGCTCCTCCGGTGAAGGGAAGGTCTTGATCAAATGCAAGATTGGTATCCAGCGGGAATTCCTGAGCCAGGACGTCCAAAGGGTTTCCAAAAGAAACTGACTTTTCATTGTGCGTTTCAATACTTATTTCGGCCCCGGTGGATCTCAGCACTTTGTCCGGGGCTGCAGTGATGTACTCGAAGCGCGTGTCCTTTCTTTTTCTGTCGTCACCACTGGCCAGTAATACAGGCAGGGGGAGATGTCGTATTTTTTTGAACAACGGGTAAGGTGTGCTGCTGTACGGCAGGGATTCCATAGTAATCTCAGAATCCATTATTCTGGTGGTTTGACTGGTCAAGGGCAGTTAGTGGGTCGTGGCAGACCGGCAATTTTACTTGCGATGAGGGCAGGGTATTCTGGAAAGAGGGTCATGAGATACATACTGCTGCCTTTTTCTGCTCCATGCTCCTGTTTCATTTGTTTGACGAGAATTCGCATCATGGGGGAAAGACCATGCTCCGAGTAAAAATGACGGAGCAGATTGATGACCTCCCAGTGAGCTTCTGAGAGGAAAATATTTTCCCTGGCCGCCAATATTTTGGCCACGTCTTCAGACCAGTCATCGAGGTTTTTAAGATAGCCTTCTTTATCTAAGGCAATATGTTGGTCGTCCTGTACAAGTGGTTTCGACATATCAGCCCCAGCTAATCACCTTGTCGTACTCTGCACTTAACGAAACAAAATCTTTCCAGTTTATGGAGGCAACACGGGAGTCACAGGTATTACGGACGCCCCTCGATAAAATGTCATCTCTTATAGCAAAACATTTCACTGATTCTGGAAGGATGGTCCCAATATCTTCTCCCAGCGCGTAGACGCCGTCTTCCAGCAAAACAAGTGCATCCATTTCAGTAATCGCGGCAAGACAGGCCTGCATAGCCTGGCCAGTTTTATTCAGTGTATGAAGATTCATCAAAACACCATTACCTGGTCGGCACTTTCGACCAAAGATTTTAAATCGGCATCGCTGACATGTTCTATTCCATCCAGCAGATACTCGTCATTCATGCCCTGCAAGAAAAGTGAAGGAGCGTGAACACATATACGCTTCACTTCATACATCTCAAGGGCGGGAATCATTTTGCCGATGTTTTTTAATCCGCTATTGTCCGTTTCCTGGCCGGACAGTAACTGCCTGACCGCTTCGTCTCTGAATACTATGGTCACCTCCTGTTCGAACGCAGCTGCTGTCAGTGCCATATCCAGTGCCGCACGCGGCTTTACCCCCGAATAGGGTGCTGCAGTGCTGATAATCAGGTAGTGCTGGCTGCTCATAACTTCAACTTACGAAATTTATCACCCGGTCTGATTGCTGTGCAGCATCAATAAACTGACCAAGGCCGCTGATGGTAAAACCATTCCGAAGAGTGGCGCCGGGTTTTTCGTAACGCTCAACTTCTGGCTTGTCCAAGATGCCTCTTTTCAAGGCAGAGGCTGCACAGACCACGGCATCCAGTTCATGCTGCTTTATAAGGGACTGCCATCGAGCAGGAATATCAATTTCATCCTGAGGTGGCACACAGTTCACTGAGGCATTAAAGACGCCATCCTGGTAGAAGAACAAGCGGACAATTTCATTTCTGGCTTCCATTGCCGCTTCTGCAAACTTGAGTGCAGACAAGGCAGAAGCCGAAGACCAAGGCGCGCCGTTGATTACCAGGGTGTATTTCATT
>JAYPJO010000236.1:0-3260 GCA_038128465.1 Gammaproteobacteria bacterium | reverse complement strand
AAACTCCACCCTGCGGGAACTGGGTAGAAATTCCCGTGGCTGGGGTCGTTCTGGCAGAATGAGTAATGCCACTTTCGATAATCCTTCTACCTTGCCTTTTGCCCTGAGCTTTGATGAATTTGAAGACGATGTTGCCTATCAGGGTAGGGAAGAGCTGGCTATTCGTCCGGCACGAACCGGTGGAACCAATATGAACGAAGCTCTTGCCTTACAATTGATCAGTGACTCTGGACAGGTCTCGCAGGATTTCACATGGGTAACATTCAGTGTTAATGGATATCCCACTGCGACACGTCTGGTCATTGAAAATCCTGATAAACGATATGCCGATGCTATTGGTCTTGGTAGCGGCGTTTTATACAAGTCGCGTAGTGAAAACCGTTTTCGTTATATAGATGATTCTCCCTTAAGTTATGAGACGGACTTTGATCAGATCAATGCCAAAGCGACGCACGATGTCACCCCGGTTATAAATTTGCTGAAGTGGGTACAGGATGCTGATGCTGAAACATTTGAAAATGAATTGGCTGACTGGGTCGATATTGACAGTTTTGCACGTTATGTGGCTACCCAGGATCTGCTCCAAAACTTTGATGACATGTCGGGGCCAGGTCATAATTTTTTATTGTGGTATGACCTGGTTGATTAAAAATTTACCGTGATTAGTTGGGATATGAACTTATCACTGGGTGTTGGTAATTTTATGGGAGGCTTTGGTGGTTTTGGTTATAGTAGCGGTAATGTCCTGAAAGAACGATTTATACGCAGTAAGTTCAGGGAAAATATATCCCAGGCACGTGAAGAATTACTGGAAGTCTGGACTGATAAAAATCATGCGGTAAGAACTCTGGACCGTCTGGCAGGGAATGTGCCTTTATCTGATTCCCTGAGTGAAGAGCAGTATTTAAGAGATATTGCGGCAATGCGCAGAACTGTACAATTCCTTCGTTAGGTTTGTTGGTTGATATTGTGCTAATTGGTTTTTAAAGGAGAGAGAAAGCTTGGCAACCTGGATTGAAGGCACCATCGTAGAAAATATTCACTGGCATGAAAATTTATTTTCTTTAAAAATTGAAGCTGATATTGAGCCATTTACCGCCGGTCAGTTTATGAGTCTGGCACTGGAAATAGATTATAAACGGGTGGCAAGACCTTATTCCTGTCTAAGCTCGCCAGGTCAACGACCACTCGAGTTTTTTTTCTATGTCGCTACAGATGGTGCGCTTTCCAATGCTCTGTTCAAGCTGGATGCTGGTGATCGAGTCATGCTCAATCAAAAGGCCAATGGTTTTTTCACGCTGGATGAGGTGCCCGATTCCAGGGATTTGTGGATGATAGGGACGGGAACAGGTATTGCCCCGTATTTTTCGATACTGGGTACTGACAGACCATGGCAAAGTTATGAGAATATCGTTTTGATAGAGGGTGTCCGCAGCGCTAAAGATTTGCCTTACCAGTACCTGGTTGATAAAGTTTCTGAACAGCATCCGGATCAGTTTACGTTCCAGGCCTTTGTCAGTCGTGAAGATTACCCTGGGGCCATTAAAGGTCGGATCCCTGCCAGTCTTGGGGACGGCAGCCTGGAAGAAAAAGTTGGCCTGCAACTCAGCCCGGAACATTCACAGATTATGCTATGTGGCAATCCTGACATGGTAAAAGACTGTGTTGAGTTGTTAAAAGTACAGGGTTTTGAGAAAAACCTGCGCAGGAAACCCGGGCATATTACCACGGAAAATTACTGGTAAATTCCTCAGCGGGTATCTGCTATGCCAGGCCACAGCCAAAGCACTCAGGCGGCAACGGCCACACCTTTGATTTGTGCAAAAACTGCTTTACCTTTCTCCAGTTTTAAATTATCTGCAGACTTCAGGGTTATTTTTGCTAAAACAGGAAAATTATTAATCAGCAAACGCACGGTAAGCAGCGCATTATCTTCCCGGTAAAGTTCATCAACTACCGCTGGAAATATATTTAGTATGCTGGTGTCAGACTGTTGCTCCAGAGTGATACTGATATCCTGGGCAACAAGCCGGAGTCTGAGAGCTAAATCAGTATTTAATCTGTTTCCCGGAATGATAAACTGACCGATATCGGAGTTAACAACATTTATCTGAAATTTCTCTTCATAGCTTTCAGCACTGGCAAAAATTATTGATTCGGCATGGCGGCGATGCGCCAGGGATAAATCGAAACGGGTGAGAACTTCACTGATAGGCCCTGCAGCCTTGATAACTGCATCCTCTATCAAGACCAGCTGATCTGCAAGTCTGGCTATTTCATCACTGGAATGGGTGACATAAATAATGGGGATATTCATGTCTTTATTCAGTCTCTCTATGTATGGCAGTAATTCATCTTTGCGATTCTGATCAAGTGATGACAAGGGTTCATCCATTAATAATAATGCCGGATTTTTTGCCAGTGCTCTGGCAATCGCAACGCGTTGACGCTCACCACCAGAAAGTAAAGCCGGTTTGCTGTTAAGCAAATTTTTCAAACCCAGTAACTCAATGACCCTGGGGAGAGAAATTTTTCGATCTGCCGGTGCAGTTCTGTTATAGCCATAAGCAATATTTTTCATAACATCCAGGTGGTCAAACAGGTTGGCTTCCTGGAAAACATAACCAATATTGCGTTGATGTGGTGCCAGAAATATCTCACTACTTTGCCAGGTTTCATCGCCAACCTGAAGGTTTGAGTTGTTGTGGCGGTCGAGACCGGCCAGCGCCCTGAGCAGGGACGTTTTGCCGCATCCTGATGCACCATAAATTGCTGTGATTCCAGTAGCATCTATGTCCAGGTCAAAATTAAGTATCTGGCTACGTGCTATTTGAAACCTTGCTTTTATTCTCATAGCCGAATCACCTTGAAGCGCCCATTCATGGCAAAAACGGCTATCAGCATGAGAAAAGACAAAAGAATTAAAGCGGCAGACAGAATATGTGCATTAGCGTATTCCAGAGTTTCAACATGTTCATATATGGCGATGGATAGCACTCTGGTTTCCCCGGGAATATTGCCGCCAATCATCAGAACAACCCCAAACTCTCCCAGTGTGTGAGCAAAACCGAGAACGGTGGCGGTTAAAAAACCCTGGCGTGCAAGAGGCAGGGCCACGGAATAAAAACGATCAAAAGGCTTAGCGCCAAGTGTTGCAGCAGCCTCCAGAGGTCGTTGCCCAATCGCATTAAAAGCATCCTGAATGGGCTGGACTACAAATGGTATGGAATAGAATACCGAGCCAATTACCAGGCCAGTAA
>JAYPJO010000235.1:2450-3296 GCA_038128465.1 Gammaproteobacteria bacterium | reverse complement strand
TGACTTGCCTGTACCGAATTTGTTGATGCTTATGCCTTTCATTTTCACACTTGGTGTAATCACGATTGCTGCACCGGGAGTACCAGGCGGAACCATTCTGGCGGCTCTCGGCATATTGGCAAGTATGCTGGGTTTTGATGATGCTGCCCTGGCATTAATGATTGCATTGTTTTTAGCCCAGGACAGTTTTGGTACGGCATGCAATATATTGGGTGACGGTGCGATAGCTATCATTGTTGATGCTGAGGCAGGGGTTAATGAGTAAAGCAAAGTTTTTTATTAATCAATAAATGAACAACATGGTTGCCAGAATCTGAGCAAACGGTAATATAGCTTTCCCTGATATAAAAAACGTAAAAGATAATAATTATAAGATTAATGGTTTATCAATATTAATTGCATTTGAGGAAGTGATATGAAACTGGAAACGATAGCCCTGCATTCCGGATATGAAAGCGATCCAGCTACCAATGCGGCCACCACACCGATATATCAGACAACGTCTTACACCTTTGATAATACTCAACATGGCGCTGATTTATTCAACCTGGCCGTCGAAGGTAATATCTATACCCGAATAATGAACCCGACGACTGCAGTGCTGGAAGCACGACTGACGGAAATGGAAGGGGGTGTTGGTGCCCTGGGGGTTGCCTCAGGTATGGCCGCAATCACCTATGCGATCCAGGCAATTACCAAAGTGGGTAATAATATTGTCAGCACATCCCAGCTCTATGGTGGTACCTATAACTTTTTTGCCCATACCCTGCCATCCCAGGGAGTTGAAACCCGTTTTGCTTCTTTTGATGACCATGCCGGGCTGGAAGCATTGATTGATGAGCATGA
>JAYPJO010000235.1:0-2440 GCA_038128465.1 Gammaproteobacteria bacterium | reverse complement strand
GCGAAACCAGGATGGCTCTTCGGTCGCAACCAGCGATATTGAAGCGCTGGCCAATATTGCGCACAAGCATGGTATTCCATTAATCGTGGATAACACGGTTGCCACACCCTTTTTATGCAAGGTTTTTGATCTGGGTGCAGATATCTCGATTCATTCCCTGACCAAATATATTGGCGGCCACGGAACCTCCATTGGCGGTGTCATTATTGACTCGGGTAAATTTGACTGGGCAGCAGATAAGGAAAAGTATCCGATGCTGAATGAACCGGATCCATCCTATCACGGTGTGGTTTACACTGAAGCACTGGGAGCAGCTGCCTTTATTGGCCGTTGCCGTGTTGTACCGTTACGTAATACCGGTTCTGCACTGTCTCCGCTAAATGCCTTCCAGATTATGCAGGGCCTGGAAACCCTGGGGCTGAGGATGGAGCGTCACTGTGAAAATGCTTTGAAAGTTGCTGAATACCTGGAAGGACATGATCAGGTTGAATGGGTTAATTATGCCGGATTAAAATCCAGTCCATATTATGACCTGTGTCAGACAATTCTGGGGGGACGTGCTTCAGGTATTCTGAGTTTTGGTATTAAAGGCGGTGAAGAAGCTGGTGCAAAATTTATTGATGCACTGCAGATGATTCTGCGACTGGTGAACATTGGTGATGCTAAATCACTGGCCTGTCATCCGGCTTCAACAACACACAGGCAACTCAGTGATGAAGAGCTGGCCACTGCCGGCGTCAGTAAGGAAATGGTTCGTCTGTCGATCGGTATTGAACATATTGATGACATCATTGCCGACATTAAACAGGCACTGGCTGCTGCCAAATGATAAAGCAGGCCGGTTACAGACCTGTTGATTCATAAAAATAGTACGCGAAAAAAGGGCGACGCTGATAAAAACGTCGCCCTTTTTATTTGTTGAACTTATTGCAACTGGTTATTGTGTCAGAGATCAGAAGATACCGTAGTCAATAATCTCGTTATAGTAACCTGTGACATTTAATGTGATGCTGACGGGCTCTTCATTGATGTTGAAAAACAGCCAGCCATGCTCGCCGTAAAACGGCGCAGTTAAGGAGCCGCTGCTTTTGCTGAGGCCTTCCTGCTCTTCTTTATAACGTACAAAAAATTCCGGTCCAAAAGATTCTTCATGCCCATGAAAATCAAAATAAACTTTTTTATCATCGGCTACCTGCCAGTCATAGACTATGACCTTGCCTTCATCCAGCACGGTTTTGATTTCGGTTTGCTCGAATGAGCCCAGTTCAATGGTCATGCTCATTGAGCGGGCTGTCTCTGGCTGATCCTGAAACACATTTGGATTTGGCAGGGGTGTGGGTTCTCCAAACAGAGGAATCTCAACCTCTCGAATAGTTTCATTGCCGCCGAGATTGTCAACGATCTCTACCGTGACATAGGGGTCTCCTGATAAATCACTGAGCCTGGTCAGGCGACCAAAACCGGTTGGGTCAATACCAAACTCTGCCGGCAGTACAATCAGTACCAGTAATATGACTGCCGCGATGATGGTTGATATAGTCGCTTTTGTCAGATTTTTAGCGGAGGGAGCATCCTCAGTCTGATTCTGGTCACCCATATTATTTCCTCAAATCATATTCAGGGATTTTCATATCCAGCCTAGGCTACAAAATATCCGGTCATCTGATAACCGAATAACATGAATCCGGCAGTCATGATAACAAGATTGGTAGCAACTGCCCCCTTAATAAAACTTTCATGCTGGCGCCAGTAATGAAAAGCAAGCAGAATGAAAGCCAGTGCGGCCAGCTGCCCAAGCTCAACACCAATATTGAAACTGAGCATGTTACCTACCAGACCTTCCTGGGTCAGGGCGAGGTCCTGCAGTTTGGTGGACAGGCCAAAACCATGAACCAGCCCGAATAAAAATACAGCGGCCTTGGTATTGATTGTAATACCAAGGCGCTTGAATCCCCCGATGTTTTCAAAGCCTTTGTAGACTACCGATAAACCGATAATGGCATCAACAATATAGGCATCTGCGCGAATACCCCCGAGTATGCCCACCAGTAAAGTCAGGCTGTGGCCAACAGCAAACAGGCTGACATAAAGCGCCACATCTTTCATGCGATATAAAAAGAAAATGACACCGGCCAGGAATAACAGATGATCATAACCGGTAAACATATGTTTGGCACCGAGATACATATAGGGAAAGAAACTGAAACCGGTGACACTTTCCAGAAAGGCAACATCTTCTCCTGACACGCCATGGGCAAAAACATTCTGCGTGATCAGTAACTGGGTAAGCAAAAAAAACAAGACCGCATATTTTTTTAAAATTGTCATCATGTTAATCCAGTATATTTAATCGGGTGCTTATCTGCATTGTATGCCAGTTAAATGGATTTGGTACAAGTGTCAGGCATTATTAAATTTATTTTCACATTTAGCCTAATAC
>JAYPJO010000234.1:1376-3317 GCA_038128465.1 Gammaproteobacteria bacterium | reverse complement strand
ATGAAATACCAATCGAAAGAATTCAAACCAGGAAATGTAGAATCGGTTCAGGCAGCTATAAGTCAGCTGGAAAGCGAGACTTACACGGTTAATAACCGGGAAGATAAACCTACAACTTCCAAAGCTAAAGCGCCTTTTATCACTTCAACACTGCAACAGGCTGCATCTACACGCCTAGGCTTTAGTGTGAAGAAAACGATGATGATGGCTCAACGTCTCTACGAAGCTGGTCATATCACTTACATGCGAACTGACTCAACCCATTTAAGTGCCGATGCTATCGCCATGAGTCGCGATTACATAAAGGATAATTTCGGTGACAAATATTTGCCCGAGAAAGCAAATATCTATACCAGTAAAGAAGGGGCCCAGGAAGCACATGAAGCAATCAGGCCAACCTCAGTAACAGTCAAAGAGAATTCATCGGTACTAACAAACCTTGATCGTGATGCGCAACGTTTATACAACCTGATCTGGCAACAATTCCTGGCATGTCAGATGACACCTGCACGTTATAAAAGCAGCACGATAAGCGTATCAGCTGGAGAGTTTGAGCTACGTATCAAAGGACGCATCATGGAATTTGATGGCTATACCAGAGTCTTTCCCAGTATTTCGAAGGAAGGAGATATTGAACTACCGGATTTAAATGTAGGTGATGTACTTAATTTGAAGGAATTGGTGCCCAAGCAGCACTTTACCAAACCAGCGCCTCGCTATACTGAAGCTAGCCTGGTTAAAGAACTGGAAAAACGCGGAATAGGCAGGCCATCAACCTATGCCTCCATCATATCAACTATTCAGGACAGGGGTTACGCAACACTGGAAAACAGGCGTTTTTATGCGCAGAAGATTGGGGATATTGTCACTGAACGCTTGCAGGAAAATTTTATGGATCTGCTGGATTATGGTTTTACTGCGCAGATGGAGGCGCAACTGGATGATATCGCCGGTGGAAAAAAAGACTGGATAGACGTACTAGATGCATTTTATGAGAGTTTTACAGATCAGCTGAATCAAGCAAAATCTGAAGAGGGTGGTCTGCGTCCGAACAATCCGACTGATACCGATATTAGCTGTCCTGATTGTGGGCGTACCATGCAAATACGTACTGCCAGTACCGGCGTTTTTCTGGGCTGCTCGGGATATGCGCTCCCCCCCAAAGAACGCTGTAAAAAAACTATTAACCTGACACCAGGGGATGAAGCGATCAGTGTTGATGCTGATGATGAGGCTGAATCCCGCTTGCTGATCAGCAAACACCGTTGTCAGCTCTGTGATACCGCAATGGACTCCTATCTGATTGATGAGCAGCGTAAGTTACATGTATGTGGTAACAATCCAGCCTGCCCGGGATATGAAGTAGAACATGGTAAATTCAAGCTGAAAGGTTACGACGGACCTGTACTTGAGTGCGATAAATGTTCATCAGAAATGCAATTAAAAAATGGGCGTTTCGGTAAATATTTTGGCTGCACCAACAGCGAATGTACAAATACCCGAAAACTTTTACGCAATGGTGAACCGGCACCTCCTAAAATGGATCCGGTACATATGCCTGACTTAATCTGCCAGAAGGTTGAAGACTATTATGTTCTCAGGGATGGCGCAGCCGGAATTTTTCTTGCTGCCAGCAAATTCCCTAAAAATAGGGAAACCCGAGCACCACTGGTTGAGGAGTTGTTACCCTATAAAAAAGAAATTGACCCCAAGTATGACTATATTCTCAAGGCGCCGGTTACTGATCCGGAAGGTAACAAGACAGTTGTCCGCTTTAGTCGTAAAACCAAAGAACAATATGTTCTCAGTGAGAAAGACGGCAAGCCAACCAAATGGAAAGCATTTTACCGAAATGGACGCTGGGTTGATTCGGAACAGCTTGCAGAGCCAGCCTAATAGCTCGTGATCAAGTTGTAATACTACGGAGTCAGTTTACTCATG
>JAYPJO010000234.1:0-1366 GCA_038128465.1 Gammaproteobacteria bacterium | reverse complement strand
TGGATCATCCAGGTTTTTGTTATCGTATTAATTACAGTCATTCTGAACTTTTGCATGAAAGTGGCATTAAGAAAAGTTCATGAAAAATTAAAACTTACTGAAAATGTCTGGGATGATGCAGTACTGAAAGCTGCCGGTACTCCATTAAATCTGTTTATCTGGGTTATTGGCCTGAGCATTGCGGCGGAAATCGTTGAGACAGTCAGCAGCAATGAGATTTTTCAATTTTTACCCTTGGTTCGCCGGGTTGCCATAATCCTGTTATTAATGATGTTTCTGGTCAGGTTGATCAAAAACATCGAAGAAAATTTTCTGCATAAAACTAAAAAGTCCGAAATAGATGCTGATGAAATAACTATCAGGGTGCTGGCTCGATTGCTTCGCCTTTCAGTTATGATTACAACAGCACTGATTATTCTTCAGGCTTTTGGTATCAGTGTAACTGGTGTGCTGGCATTTGGCGGCATTGGTGGTATAGCAATAGGCTTTGCGGCACAGGATTTACTGGCAAATTTTTTCGGAGGTCTGATTATATATCTGGACCGTCCCTTCAGTGTTGGTGACTGGATACGATCACCGGATCGTGAAATTGAAGGTACAGTTGAAGATATTGGCTGGCGCGTAACGATTATACGAACATTTGATAAACGCCCGCTGTATATTCCCAACTCAATATTTACGAAAATTTCAGTGGAAAATCCTTCACGAATGTTAAACCGGCGTATCTATGAAACGATCGGACTGCGTTACAAGGATGCCAGTAAAGTACGGGGAATAATTACAGCCGTGAAAGGCATGCTGGAGCAACATGATGAAATAGATAGCAGCGCAACCCTGATAGTAAATTTCAATGCCATGTCAGATTCGTCACTGGATTTCTTTATTTATACTTTTACTAAAACTACAAACTGGGTGCATTACCACGAAGTTAAACAGGATATCCTGTTACGGGTTATCGATATCGTCCACGAACATGGGGCTGATATTGCATTTCCAACGAGGACTCTGGAGGGTCCGCTGGCGATAGAAAATATAGAAACTGATCAGGATTTATGAATCTGTCAGTGAGCGTATCAGTTCGATAGTTGTCGCCAGATCCAGACAGGCATCCGTGATGCTTTGCCTATAGGTCAATGGTTTATCTTGGTTTTGTCTCCCGGCAAGCAAATGGCTTTCCAGCATAAGGCCAACAACTCGTTTGTCTCCCTGTTTACGTCTTGAAGAAAGCGAGGCAGCAACCACCTTTTGCTGTTCATGATCCTTACGACTGTTACCGTGGCTGCAGTCCATCACAATGCCGGTTGCAAGATTATGTGCAGCTAAGAGATTAGCGGCACTTTTTATACTCTCCTCATCGTAGTTGGGG
>JAYPJO010000233.1:0-3346 GCA_038128465.1 Gammaproteobacteria bacterium | reverse complement strand
ATGGGTTTTGAATTGAATGCAGAGCAGGAAATGATGGCGGGTTATGGAAACTATGAGTTGATCATTGATGTCCTGGTCAAGGCTCTGAAGGATAAATCCTTTATCGTCGGTGAAAAATTCAGTGCGGCAGATGTCTATCTGGGTTCACATGTAAACTGGGGATTGCAGTTTGGTACTCTGCCAAAACTGCCGGAATTGGAAGCATATGGTGTCGGATTACAGGAACGGGAAGCTTACCAGCGCAGCAATGACCTGGATAATGCGAACTCTTAAATATTTAAGTGTATGCGAGCCAATATAACCCGCTCCACCGCAAACAAGGATATTCACAAAGGCCAGTAACTTTTAATTAAAAACAGGGCGCAGTATATACCATCTCCCTGTTAGTCGGTTTGTCAATCAGGCGCGTTGCGCTTACTCAGACTTTTCAGTATTAAGCCCAGCTACTTTGTAAGCAGGGCAAAAACTGATGGCTCCTGTCACAAATGCCACCAGCCCGACTATGGTGATAATGGCTCCCCACATTGAACCAATGCCAGCATTCAGGCTCATAATGAATAAAAATAGACCGATTGTCATTCGAATCAGACGATCCTGCATACCTACATTATGTATCATCTTTCCCTCCCGTTCCCGGTTTCTATCTGTTGCAGAAAGTTTCCAGAGATATAAAGGATACACTAAAGTGGCAACCAGGAATCGACACAGATCAAATGATTGATTATTAATGGAACCAAAGCTGTTTTCTGCTAGAATCACGCTTTAACTAGGGTAGCTCGCGCTGCCCTTTTGCGTTTAACAAGCTGCTAATATTTACTAATTTGAATTTCATGGCACAGAGCAAGCACATTATGCCCACCTATAACCGATATCCCGTGGCCTTTGATCACGGTGAAGGCGTATGGTTATATGATACCGATGGCAACAAATACCTTGATGCTATTTGCGGCATTGCGGTGTGTCCTCTTGGGCATAATCACCCAGCTTTTACCCAGGCTATAATTGAACAAAGCCAGAAACTGATCCATACTTCCAACCTTTTCAATATTCCCCTGCAGGAAGAACTGGCTGACAGCTTATGTCGGGATGCCGGTATGCAACAGGTATTTTTTGCCAATTCAGGCACCGAGGCAAATGAAGCAGCTATCAAGGTCGCCCGACTCTATGGCCATAATAAAGGTATAGCCAAACCTGCCATCATTGTCATGGAAGGTGCTTTTCATGGCCGCACCATGGGTTCATTGAGTGCCACGTATAACACTAAACATCAAGATGGTTTTGCTCCCTTGCTTGAAGGCTTTATAAGAGTTCCGCTGAATGATTTGACAGCAATAGAAAATAAGCTTCAAGAGCATAATAATATAGTTGCCATCATGCTGGAGCCCATCCAGGGTGAAAGTGGTATTAATCCATGCAGTACTGAATACCTGGAAGCAATACAGGCTCAATGTCAGCAGCATGACCTTTTATTCATTCTGGATGAAGTGCAGACGGGTAACGGCAGAACCGGTAAATATTTCAGTTTTCAGCATAGTTCAGTGCAGCCGGACATATTAACCACCGCCAAGGGCATGGCAAATGGTTTTCCAATGGGAGCCTGCCTAACGGGAGGCAGAGCATTCAATGTTCTTCAGGCTGGTCATCATGGCAGTACCTTCGGCGGCAGCCCTCTTGCCTGTGCGGCTGGCCTCGCTGTGAATAAGGCTATTCATGAACAGGGGCTGATAAGTAATGCTGAAATCCAAGGAAAAAAAATCCGCCAGGGCTTACAGCAAAAGCTGTCAGATATCACTGCAGTACAGGAAGTTCGAGGCCTGGGGCTGATGATAGGTATTGAACTCAATATTCCCTGTTCAGCAATTGTAGATCTTGCACGGGAGAGAGGCTTGATCATTACCGTTCAGATGGACAGGGTTATCCGATTGCTGCCACCGCTGATTATTAATAATGATGAATCTCAATTAATTATTGATACGCTTAGTAAAACCATCAGGGAGTTCTGTCATGAAACCTAGACATTTCAGAAACCTGATGGATCTGAGTTCACAAGAACTACGCCAGATAATTGCAAGAGCTACTGAATTGAAAACCATGCTTGCCGAAGACGTGCCGCATGAATTTTTAAAAAACAAATCTCTGGCTATGATTTTTGAAAAGTCATCCACACGTACGCGAGTTTCGTTTGAAGTCGGCATGACACAATTTGGCGGTTCTTCTGTATTTCTCTCACCTGCGGATTCGCAATTAGGCCGTGGTGAACCGATTGCAGATACAGCGAGAGTGTTATCCCGCATGGTAGATGCCATCATGGTGAGAACCTTTTCCCAGGCTGATGTAGATAAACTGGCAGAGTTTTCCACTGTGCCGGTAATCAACGGTCTGACTGACTCGTACCACCCTTGTCAGTTACTCGCTGACCTGCAAACCTATTTTGAAAACCGTGGAGACATTCAGGGCCAGAAAGCCTGCTGGATTGGTGATGGCAATAATATGTGTAATTCCTATATCAATGCTGCCAACCTGCTGGACTTCGAACTTAACATTGCCTGCCCCCCCGGTTATGAGCCTATGCAGAAATTACTCGAAAAGAATAAAGATCGCGTCCAGGTCTTGCATGACCCGGTTGAGGCAATAGCTGACGTTGCACTGGTTGCCACCGATGTGTGGGCTTCGATGGGTCAGGAACAGGAACAGCAAAAACGGCTTAAAGATTTTGAAAGTTTTGAAGTAACGGCCGAGCTGATGGCTCAGGCAAAAGAAGATGCCATCTTCTTGCATTGCCTGCCTGCCCATCGCGGCGAAGAAGTCAGTGCTGAAGTCATTGATGCGCCTGACTCTCTGGTCTGGGAAGAAGCTGAAAACCGCTTGCATGCGCAAAAAGCTTTACTGGAATTTCTGTTATGCTCGTAGGTGGGTCTGAATATAGGAAACACAGTGAGCAGCCTGCTTAATGTAAGTAAAATCTCCTGTCGCTATGACGACAAGCTGATTATTCCTGAACTGAGCTTCTCTGTTGCACAGGGTCAAGTCGTCTCGCTGCTAGGCCCCAGTGGCTGTGGTAAAACCACTGCACTGCGAGCCATTGCCGGATTCGAACCTGTTTATAGTGGTGAAATTGAACTAGCTGGCACTGTCATTAGTACTGCAGCAGAAATGTTGACTCCCGAAAAAAGAAAAATTGGTATGGTTTTTCAGGATTACGCCCTTTTCCCACATCTTGATATCAAAGATAACATCGGCTTTGGCATTCAGAATCTGGAAAAAGACCAGCGTAGTAAAAAAATTTCTGATTTGCTGGAGATTATTAAACTGGAGGAATATGCCAGTGCCTTTCCACATCAGTTAT
>JAYPJO010000232.1:0-3354 GCA_038128465.1 Gammaproteobacteria bacterium | reverse complement strand
CATCGTCCTCAGAGCCGTTCTGACGCCATTCTCGCTTAGCGGCCTGCTTGCCCCTCTGGCGCTAGGAAATGCATATCTACCTCGTCCTGTATGCATGTGTAACTGTTCAAGCACTGACACGGATTGCTTGGATAGCGGTACAATGTGGTCCAACCCCATCTTCATTTTAGCTCCCGGCAACTCCCAACGAGACTCCTTCCAACTAATTTCTGACCACTCCATATTCCTGATTTCTCCAGGACGCTGGAATAGCAAAATCGATATTTTTAACGCAGCGTTAACGACGATTGTTCCCTGATAAGGATCAATTGCACTAAGTAATTGACCAATCTGTTTAGGGTCAGTGATTGAGGCATGATGCTTTGTGCGTCGTTTGGGTATTAGTGCGCCAGTCAGGTCTCTTGATGGGTCAGACTCAGCCCTGCCAGTGGCGATGGCATAACGAAATATCTGCCCTGAACATTGTTTAGCTCTGTGAGCAATATCTACACTTCCTCTCCCCTCAATCTTTCGCAGAACTGCGAGTAGCTCAGGGGCCTTAATCTGTGAAACTGGCCTATTCCCCAAGGAAGGGAACAAGTCTTTTTCGAGGATACGTAGTGTCCTTACACGATAGCTATCGGATTTTTCCTTCATCTTTTGGGTAAACCACTCTGTAGCTAACGCTTCAAAGCTATCTGTGGCTGCAAGATGCTGTGTCAGCTTTTGGACACGCTTTATCTCTGAAGGGTCAATACCTCAAGATAGCTGTTCTCTAGCGCTCTGATGAGATGCTCTTGCATCAGCCAAGCTGACATCAGGATAAACACCTAAAGCAAGAGTCTTAGTCTATCCGCAAAGCGATAATCAAACCGCCAGTATTTGCCGCCCTGAGGATGAATAAAGAGATAAAGCCCTGCCCCATCGGTAAGCTTCTGAGCCTTGTCCGAAGGCTTTACTTGCTTAACAGCAGTAGCCGTTAACTTGTGTCTCATAGCAGACTCCATCAATGACGGTATATAGATAAATAAGATGCTTTATACCGTCAGATGTACCGTCAAAATGACGGTATATAGGTGAACTTCTGAGGACTAATATAGACTAGTTTTGAATTATAATACTATAAAAATAGGGTATTTTGGACTAATGGGGATGTTTGGGGAAAAGAGTTTGGTAGCTACGGGTGGACTTGAACCACCGACCCCAGCATTATGAATGCTGTGCTCTAACCGGCTGAGCTACGTAGCCACAAAATTTCTGCTGCGGCCTTCGATTATACTGCATCTGCGTGTTTAAATTTATATTTCTTCCTCGACGTATGGCTGGATACGCCTGCGTCGAAATCTAAATTTAAACCCACATCTCCAGAATTCTCGAAACCCTCGCGACGAAATTTAAAATTTACTTAGTTCGTTGCGAATTTTCCAAAGAGTTGCCTTGTGGAAGGCTGCGCATTCTGGCGAAAGGACTGGTTTTTGTCAAGCTCAGACATTAAACCTGAAATGCACAACATCACCGTCCTGAACAATGTATTCCTTACCTTCCAGACGCCATTTCCCGGCATCTTTGGCGCCCTGTTCACTCTGGTATTGAATATAGTCATCATAGGCAATGACTTCGGCACGAATAAAGCCTTTTTCAAAGTCGGTATGTATGACAGCTGCAGCTTTGGGGGCAGTCGTACCGACTTTAACCGTCCAGGCCCGGACTTCCTTGGGTCCGGCCGTGAAATAGGTTTGCAGGCCAAGTAGCTTGTAACCGGCGCGAATGACTCTGTCCAGACCCGGTTCGTCCATACCCAGGTCGGCAAGAAATTCCATTTTTTCATCATCTTCAAGCTCGGCAATTTCAGACTCTAACTTGTTGCAGACCACGACCAGTTCGGCGCCTTCTTCAGCAGCAATCTTGCTGACGGTATCCAGATGAGGATTATCACTGAACCCTTCTTCATCCACATTGGCGATGTACAGCGTAGGCTTAATGGTCAGTAAATGCAGGTTGTAAATATCTGCCAGTTCGTCCTTGTCCAGTCCCAGACTGCGAACAGGTTTGATCTGATCCAGATGGGCATGTACTTTTTCCAGCAGGCCTTTTAATTTGATTAAATCCTTGTCACCACTCTTGGCATTTTTGCTGGTTTTTTCCAGTGCTTTATCAACTGTTTCAAGATCGGCGAGCGCCAGTTCGGTATTGATGGTCTCGATTTCATCTTTCGGGCTGATTGAGTCTGTCACATGTTCAACTTTGCTGTCTTCAAAACTGCGCACGACATGGGCAATGGCATCACATTCCCGGATATTTGCCAGGAACTTGTTGCCCAAGCCTTCGCCTTTTGAAGCGCCGGCAACCAGCCCGGCAATATCAACAAATTCCATTGTTGTAGGAATGGTTTTTTCAGGATGCACAATGCCAGTCAGGGCATCAAGGCGTGTATCCGGAATAGAAACAATGCCGGCATTGGGTTCAATGGTACAAAAAGGAAAATTTTCTGCTGCGATACCTGCCTCAGTTAATGCATTAAATAAAGTTGATTTGCCCACGTTGGGTAAACCTACAATGCCGCATTTAATTCCCATAATTTATTTATCCTGATGAATTGATGTCGGAGTAAGTTTTTACTCAGACACCGATGTAGTATGCAGTTTCAACATGGCTTCCTGGAACTTTCCTTCAACAAGCAATGGTAATATCGCGATGGATTTATCAATATCGGCCTGAAGCTGATCAGCATCCACTTTGGAGGGTTCACTGAGTACATAGTTACTGACTTTGTTGGCCTCACCGGGATGGTCAATACCAATTCGAAGGCGATTAAAATCCTGAGTTCCCAGCGCTTTGATGATATCTCTGATGCCATTATGACCGCCATGTCCACCACCTTTTTTCAGTCGTGTGGTGCCTACCGGCAAATCCAGTTCATCATAGGCAACCAGTATGTCCAGGGGCTCAATTTTGAAATAGTTAGCCATGGCAGCGACAGCCATGCCACTCTTGTTGACAAAAGTAGAAGGGAACAGCAGACGCACATCTAGACCACTGACAGAAATTCTGCCAGCCTCGCCAAAAAATTTACTTTCTGGTTTGAGTTCGCCCTGATAATCATCACACAGGCATTCCAGGAACATGGCCCCGGCATTATGACGGGTAAAGCGATATTGTTGGCCCGGATTTCCCAGGCCAACAATTAACTTGATTCCGCTCATGTGTTATCAGAAAGAAAGTACTGGCTTACTCTTCGGCCTGATCGCCATCATCTTCTGCTGGAGTATCAGTGCTTTCTGCAGCTTCATCACCTTCAGTGGCTTCGCCTTCTTCACCTTCTTCAGGTTCAGGTGTTTCTTCGACCTCAACTCTAGGCATAACACAGGCAGCAAC
>JAYPJO010000231.1:531-3363 GCA_038128465.1 Gammaproteobacteria bacterium | reverse complement strand
GGGATGTATTTACCGCGTGCTCCGAATTAAAGTACGTTTACCTGAACATCTATGAAAGTAACAAAAGTAAATTAAACTGAATCACAACCCGCTATCAAAACATGAGGCAATAAAAGCAGGCTGTGCAAACAGCCTGCTTTTATTGGTTATATCATGCCTGATTAATAGGCGATAGTGTACTGAGCGCGCGAGTATGCCGGTGATTCCAGTTCGTTGACCAGTGCATCAGCATAATCTTCAGCACTGATAGCACTGTCGCCATTGGCATCAGACAGCAATTCAGTGGTGCCAAGACGATAATTGCCTTTCTTTTCGCCGGGCTCGATCATGGCGGGTGGGCACAGCACAGTCCAGTCAAGGTCGCTGGCTTTTAATTTATCCCTGACATCAAGCATAGCCTGTGCCTCCGGCTTGATTTCATCAGGCAGGATATCAACAACACGTGTGCCATCTGGTAATAACAGACTGCCTGCACCACCAACATAAAACAGACGCTTGCCTGTATTTTTGGCAGCAGCCATGGCTGCAGTGCTAACAACATCAGCTTCTTCAGTTGGAGCCCCACCACTACGCGGGCTGACAGTCATCACAATGGCATCTGCATCGGCAGCGGCCTGGGTAATTGAGTCTGCACTTGTTGCATCAATTTCTACGGCACTGACATTATCATTTGCGGGAATATTTTCCGGGTGACGGGCACCGGCGATAACCTGGTGCCCGCGTGCAGCAGCCTCGGCTACGATACGCGAACCAATCATTCCGGAACCACCTACTACAAGTATTTTCATGAGCATTTCTTCCTGTGTAATCAATTAAAATAAAAAATGGGTAGCCCCCATGGACGCAGTATTTTATGCTTAACTTACAAAATAACAAAAACTGATATTTTTGCATGCTACATACATTTATGTAAGTAATGATCAGATCAACGGTGCCAGCTGACCAGAGGCTGTTGCTTGTAAAAAATATGGAGATACAGACATGGTTGCCGCAGTAAAAAAACTAAAACAAACAGATAAACCGGTTTTTGGTGTCTGTCCGGTAGAAAATGCCCTGAAACTCATAAGCGGCAAATGGAAGCCGGTCATACTGTTTCAGCTGAGCAAGAAAACCTACCGTTTTGGTGAACTGGAGCGTTCCATTCCGGGTATTAATTACCCAGCGCATCCTGATTCTGCAATTGCGTGAGTTGCAGCGTGACGGCCTGGTTAATCGCAAAGCCTATAATGAAGTGCCACCCAGAGTTGAGTACAGCCTGACCAGAGCAGCAACGGATATGGGGCCTAATACTGGCAACTTTTGGTGACTGGTTTGAAACTCATGCTGATGAATTAATGCAGTAACAAACTACACCCATGTGCGGTCGCTTTCAGCTTAAGGCTGATGAAAAAACAAAAGCTCTGGTTGACACTATCGTGGCTCGTGGCGAATTACACTATGCCGATGATATTGCGCCAGGCGCACAAATTTCCATCATTACCGGGGATGCGGCTGTTAGTGCGACCGTCAGGACAGCGACCTGGTGGTTGCTGCTGGATGCTGACAGCCTGAAACCCAACTATAAATACGCCTCTTTTAATTCACGCTCTGACAAACTTGACCAACCACGCTCACTGGCCTACAGGCCTTTTCGGGAATCCCGCTGTCTTATTCCGGCAACGGCCTTTGTCGAAGGGCTGGGCGATAAAAAAACCTATCACAAAATCGAACTAGTCGATAAGGCCATTGCCTTTGGCGGACTGTTCAGGGAATGCCTGGATAAAAGCAGCGGTGAAGTCATTTATTCTGCGTCCATTATCACCTTGCCGCCCGTTGCAAAATGGTCCAATATACATCCCAAGTCCATCCCCTTGATGCTGGACTACGAGAATAAAACCTTAACTGAAAAGTGGCTTGATCCTGCTTTCAAAGATGTCGCGGAATTCGACGAAATCTTACAGCCAGAGATCCAGCAAACGCAGCGAATTACGCCCATTGACAAACCCAGTCGCTGGCAGCCCGTTGCTGAAAGCTTCCTGTTAAGCTGAACAAAACATACGTAAATGTAAAAAATGAAAGTTACACGTGTTGCAAAACAGGAGGTGGCGAGCTTCCTGCCCCTGCCACTTTTTACTGACCAGGTCCCGGCCGGTTTTCCCTCGCCTGCCGATGACTATATTGAGAACAGTCTCGATCTCAATGATTATCTGATCAATCACCCCTCTTCCACCTATTTTGCCCGTGCTGCGGGAGACTCCATGCTTGAGCGGGGTATTCTCGACAAGGCATTACTGGTTGTTGACCGGGCTGTTGAACCGCGCCAGGGACAGGTCGTGATAGCCGCAGTCAATGGTGAGCTGACCTGCAAGATTCTCGATATCAAAAACAGACAATTACTGGCAGCCAATCCTGCCTATGCGCCGATACCTATTAACGAAGACAGCGATCTGCTGATTGAAGGCGTTGTTATTCACGCCATCAACAGCTTATGTATGCCTTAGAGTCTATGTACGCCCTCGTAGACTGCAATACTTTTTATGCCAGCTGTGAGGCGATTTTCAATCCTGCTATCCGCCATGAGCCGGTCGTTGTACTGTCCAATAATGATGGCTGCATCATTTCCCGTAACACCAAAGCCAAAACTCTGGATATCCCTGATCTAGTGCCTTTCTTCCAGGTGGAAGAACGCGTCAGGAAAAGTGGAGCACATGTTTTTTCCAGCAACTACGAGCTCTACGGTGATATTTCTGCCAGGGTAATGCGTTTAATGGAGCCTTTCGGCACAGAGATGGAAGTCTATTCCATTGATGAAGCTTTTTTGCGCCTGCCAGGCTGTGATTACCAGCAGCATGG
>JAYPJO010000231.1:0-521 GCA_038128465.1 Gammaproteobacteria bacterium | reverse complement strand
CGGTATTGCACCAAGCAAAACCCTGTCCAAGCTGGCCAACCATGCTGCCAAAAAAATGCAGAAACTGAATGGTGTCTGCGTGCTGGATGAACAGCATAAATGGGAATGGCTGCTGGCGCGTATAAGTACTGACAAAGTATGGGGTGTAGGCAGGCGTATTTGCCAGCGCCTGCGCCACCTGGGTATACACAATGCCCTGCAACTGGCACAGGCCAACCCGAAATACCTGCGCCGCCATTTCAGTGTTGTACTCGAACGAACCATCCGCGAACTTAATGGTGAACCCTGTCTTGACCTGGAGCTGGAGCCGGCACCACGCAAGGAAATTGTCTGTACCCGCAGCTTCAGTTATAAAGTCACCCGACTGGAAGAACTGCAGCAAGCTATTAGCCTGTACGCTGATCGTGCCTGTGAAAAACTGCGCAAGCAGAACGGATTAAGTGCAACCCTTTGGGTCTACCTGGAAAGTTTTGATAAAAAAGTCACTTATTTTCGTCCGCAACGCATAGTCAGGCTACCCT
>JAYPJO010000230.1:2815-3364 GCA_038128465.1 Gammaproteobacteria bacterium | reverse complement strand
TTTCGCAGGTAAACCAATGATTGAATAACGTCCCCATTTTTCACCACCCTGTACGGATTCCAGAAAATAACTGTAAGGACCCTTGGCAAGTTTTAGATAGACACTTAGCGGAGTTTCCAGGTCGGCAAGCACTTCCCGAACAATAGGAATACGGTTATAGCCCTGAGCAACAAGGTCCTTGAATTGATTGATATTCATGACTGCTCAAGTTCCGTCCGCATCCTTGTAATGGTTGCCTGGTAATCTCCTGAACCAAAAATGGCAGAGCCTGCTACAAACATATCTGCCCCGGCTCGTGCAATGTCGGCAATATTATCAATACCCACTCCACCATCGACCTCAAGATGGATGTCATAGCCACCTGCATCAATCAGTTCCCTGACCCGGGCCAGCTTGGCCAGTGTTGAAGGAATAAACTTCTGTCCTCCAAAACCGGGGTTCACCGACATCAGCAAAATAATATCCAGCTTGTCCATGACATACTCAAGATAACTGACAGGCGTGGCAGGGTTCAGCACCAGACCTGATTTGCATCCCAAGGATCTGATT
>JAYPJO010000230.1:1287-2805 GCA_038128465.1 Gammaproteobacteria bacterium | reverse complement strand
GGAACGATCAATATGATTACTGGCTTCCGGATGAAACGTAATATAACTGGCCCCTGCATCGGCAAAGTCCTTAATCAGGCTGTCTACCGGCGAGACCATCAGATGCACATCAATGGGGGCTGTTATGCCGTAATCCACCAGTGCTTTACAGACCATTGGGCCAATGGTGAGATTGGGTACATAGTGATTATCCATCACATCGAAATGCACAACATCGGCACCAGCATTCAGCACAGCCTCAACCTCTTCACCCAGTCTTGCAAAGTCAGCAGAAAGAATTGATGGTGCAATCAAATAAGACTGCTTGCTCATAGTATTCCACCGGGGCACTGTAATTAGAGGCGCATTGTACAGGGTTTGACGATGAGTGTCCTGCTATGTATAAGGAGCTTCTGTCCGCTTAAAGTAGGAAGAATAAGCCTGCGCATGTTCGATAATTTTAATACCCATAGCTTCAGCCAGGATGGCATTGCTATAAATTATGTCATCGGTGGTGAGGGGCCTCCGCTATTACTGTTGCATGGTTACCCGCAAACGCATGTCATGTGGCATAAAGTGGCACCGGTACTGGCTGAACATTTTACTGTTGTGGCCAGTGACCTGCGAGGTTATGGCGATAGCAGTAAACCTGAAACAACAACAGATCATAGCCCTTATTCCAAAAGAAACATGGCCCTTGACCAGGTAGCCCTGATGAATTCACTGAATTTTACAACTTTCAATGTTGCAGGGCATGACCGTGGCGGCAGAGTTGCACATCGCATGGCACTGGATCACCCACAGGCTGTTGAAAAACTGGCTGTGCTGGATATTGCCCCCACCCACACCATGTATCTTAAAACCGATATGGAATTTGCAGGTGCTTATTATCATTGGTTCTTTCTTATTCAACCCTATGATCTGCCGGAAAGAATGATTGCTGCAGACCCTGAATTTTTTCTCACTAAAAAAATTGGTCAATGGGGACAGGATAGCAATGCTTTTACTGAAGCAGTCAGAGCTGAATATTTGCGTTGCATGACGCCGGAAATGATTCATGCAAGCTGTGAGGATTACCGTGCAGCTGCAACAATTGATCTGGAACATGATCAACAGAGCATTGACCAGAAAATCAGAATTCAATGCCCTGTCCTTGCACTCTGGGGAGAGAAAGGTTTTGTGGGCAATAAATATGATGTTATCGCTGAATGGGATAAATGGGCTGACCAGGTTAGCGGTACGGCTGTACCCAGTGGGCATTTTTTACCGGAAGAAGCCTCTGAAGAAACGGCGGAAGCCTTGCTGAATTTTTTTACATAGCCTTTCGCATAGCCTTATATATTTTTAGTGGTACAGGCGGTACATCAGCAATGCTGCTCGCTTGGCCTGGTTAGGTAATGCGGCCATCACACCGGCTTCATCGACGGTATGTCCACCTGTACCACTCATACCCAGTCCGTCAATGGCCTGCTCCACGAGACCTGCGGTAAATGATACATCCGCCGCCCCGGCAAGCCGTGGATTGACGGCCTCCACGAC
>JAYPJO010000230.1:0-1277 GCA_038128465.1 Gammaproteobacteria bacterium | reverse complement strand
ATCCTGGCTGGCCTCACTGTAGATCGCCAGCAGTTGGGCATTGCCATCTGTAGGAGCGAGAGGCGGGTAACCCTCTTCGAAAATTATCTCGGCACTGGTGTGAGGAAAATTATCTGCCACGATCTCACGCATGGTATTGCGGGCCCGCTCGAGTTGTTCCAATGACATGGCCCGCAAGTCGCCGGTTACCAGGGCGCTCTCAGCAACTACATTGTTTTTGCCAAAGGCAGTGCCACTGCTGTTTTCGTCATCATGGGTGATCTCGGTGCCACCGATAATATGGCCGGGGTTAAAGGTGAGATTTTCTTCCTGCTGCAGGTTTTCCAGAAACAACAACAAAATACGGGAAGCCTCGTAGATAGCACCAGGCCCGATGTCCTCACGAAATACCTGGGACGAATGCGCCGGTGTGCCAGTGACCCGAAGCTCCCAACCTGAGGCACCACGTCGGGAAATATTGGCGGTAGCCGGGTTACCATCACCATTCTCAAATCCTATGGCTATATCCGCATATCCGGCTGCATCAGTCAGTGCCTTCTTACTGAGCGTTAAAGGCTCACCACTTTGTTCTTCATCACCCGTGAGCACCACGGTGATATCCATATTTGATAATTCACCCACGTAATTCAGTGCACGCAGCGCCTGCAGCATGATCAGGTTGCCGCCCTTCATATCTGAAATACCCGGACCACGAGCAATTTCATTATTGATTCGCTCAAAACTCTGAAATGGGCTGAAGGGTTCAAACACAGTATCCAGATGCCCGATCAACAACAGTTTTGGTCCGTCACTGCCAACGCTCGGGCGATGCTCTGCCACCAGGTGACCAGCCCTGCCCCATGCAGCACCGTCTTCAAAACGCACATCGAAACCGATATCCCGAAAATGTGGCATCAGCAACTCGGCCACTTCACGTATACCGTCAAAATTCATGGTGCCGCTGTTGATATTGACGCTCTCGATCAGCAGTGCTTCAGCCTCTGCATTGGTGTTATTGATAAAGCTAACCATGGCCTGTTCGGTGGCATCAAGCTGTGCCAGAGCCAACTGCCAGCCAGCTAAAATGGGAAGAAAAAGAAGTAAACGAATAATTTGATTTATGAGTTTCATGGTGGATTCTCAATTAGAAAGTAAATTGTAAAAGTAACAATCCAGGTTTTTTACCATATCATCCTAAGTATAGGAACAACTGGAATTCTGAATCAGCTGGCCATTTTAAGGGGTTTGAATCGCCACCAGTTTACTAGACTCTTTCCAGTCTCATTTGGTACTGCCTT
>JAYPJO010000229.1:0-3387 GCA_038128465.1 Gammaproteobacteria bacterium | reverse complement strand
ATACTGACGTTTCGGAGCTCCAAGACTGACTTCCTATTCCTTATCGAGTGGCTGTAAGAGATTCCTGATTGTTCGACCCGCTCACCCATCATCTAAGCCTTTTCTCTGTTTTGTTCCGAATATAGATTGCAGTAGAGTTCATGAGAAGCAGCACAGTAAGCAAGACGATGATTCCAGCTGCCGCGAGCTCATGAAACTCCTGCTGTGGTCTCGATACCCAGTTATAAATTTGAATAGGTAGCGCGGTAAAAGAATCCATGGGACCTTCAGGCAGGAAGGCGACAAATGTTAAGGCCCCTATCATCACAAGTGGTGCGGTTTCTCCAATTGCCCGGGAAAGTGCAAGAATAACCCCAGTCATTATCCCCGGAAAGGAAGCCGGTAAAACATGCGCCCAAGTGGTTTGCCATTTTGTAGCTCCCAATGAATATGCGGCATATCTGATACTAACAGGAACTGTCTTTATCGCCTCTCTGCTCGCTATTATGATCACCGGAAGAATCAATAGGCTCATCGTCAACGCACCAGACAGAAGGCTTCTTTCAAGCGCAAAATAGCGTACGAAAATGGCCAGACCCAGGATACCGTAAACAATTGAAGGCACGCCTGCCAAGTTCGCGATGTTCACTTCAATCATCTTCGAAATTCGCCCTTTTGTGGCGAACTCCTCAAGATACAGTGCTGCCGAAACCCCCACAGGGATCGAAATTAGAGCGACAAGCAAAATAAGCCAAATTGTTCCGACAAGAGCCGATTTGATTCCTGCCCTTTCTGGGAAACGCGATGGGAAACTGTCTATAAATTGCCAGTCCAACCACCGAAACCCGTCTACTGAAACCTGGTAGAGGAGCACTACAAGCAATAAAACACTCGACCACGTCACTGCACCACAAAAAGCAGCAAAAACTTTTGATTTAAGATGCCGTTTCGCAAGATTGCGGTGTTCAGTCGCAGAATGAAATGCCATTGCGCTATCCTCTATTCATAGACTTCACGGAAACGATTCAGAATAAGCTGTGAGAGTATGTTAATCGCCAATGTTATAGCGAACAGCAAGGTAGCCACAGCGAAAAGTGTTTGATAAGCAATACCACCAGTGGGCGTATCTCCTAAACTAACTTGCACAATGTATGCAGTCATCGTCTGAATACTTTCAAACATGCTCAAGGAAATATTCGGCGTTTGCCCTGCTGCGAGGGTAACCGCCATCGTCTCTCCAATTGCTCTGGAAATGGCTAGCAGAAACGATGCCATAACGCCTGAGAGACTAGCAGGCACAACAACTTTGGTCGTGACTTCGTATGAAGTGGCTCCCAAGGCGTAGGCACCCTGTCTGAGGCTAACAGGAACAGCTCTCATAGCATTGTCGCTTAAGGTAGCCACCATTGGCAGGATCATGATGCCGACTACTATGGCCGCACTCAGCGCATTGAACACCTGAAGATCAGAAAAAACGTTCCGCAAAGTAGGGGTCACAAAAGTTAACGCGAAATATCCATATACAACCGTCGGAATTCCAGCAAGTAACTCGAGAATCGGTTTGACGATGCCTCTCACGCGATCAGAAGCATATTCGCTAAGGTAGATCGCGCTGGCCAGGCCAGCAGGGATGGCAATCACAGCGGCTCCAAGCGTCACTAGAAAAGTTCCCCAAAGTAAGGGCAACACACCAAAGGCACTTGGCTCGAATAGGGGCGTCCAAGTGGTTCCGAGGAAAAATTCAGCGGGAGAAACCGCAGTGAAAAACTTCAGGGTCTCTGAAGCGAGCAAAACTATAATCGCTATGGTAGTAAACACAGAAATCAACGCGCAAAAGGCGAGCCAGATTCGGATGCCGAGCTCGCCCCATCGAATTTTCGAGGATTGCAAGGAAGTGACTCTGTCTGCCTCTCGGGGCGCTTCAGTCACTTTTTTTTGGTTAAGCTCAACTGTCACTTCGCTCTCACTGCGTTTTTCGAGGTCTCATACATCTCAGTCGGGAGGGCGATATAGCCGACTTCACTCGCTATCGCCCCAGCATTATCGATATAGAAATCTACAAAGGACCTAACCTCTGGCCTCGACAGACTTTCAGCATTGAGATAGATGAAGACTGGCCTCGATAATGGCGAGTATGTTCCTTCATTGATTGTCTGAGCTGTTGGTACTACAGGACCAGATCCACCATCAACGGGCACTATCTTAAGGCTTTCTTTGTTTTCGATGTAGTACGCGTAGCCGAAGAAACCCAGCGCATTTTCATCACCACTTATCCCTTGCACAAGCACATTGTCATCCTCACTGGCCGTATAATCCGGCCGAGAGGCTCCTGATTCACCATTAATGACTTCGGTGAAATAATCAAAGGTACCAGCATCGGTGCCCGGCCCGTACAGTCTGATCGGCCTCGCGGGCCAGTCAGCTCTGATGTCGTCCCAACTATCCACCATACTGCCCGGCTGCCAGATCATTTGAAGCTCATCGACTGTCAGCGAGTCAACCCAGGTATTATTAGGATTGACCACTACCGAGAGACCATCAAATGCTACCGGTATTTCAAGAAAGTCGATCCCACTCGCTTCTGCCTCCGCTTCTTCTGATTCCTTGATGGTTCTGGAGGCGTCATTGATGTCTATCTCGCCTGAGAGGAACTTTTTAAATCCCCCCCCGGTACCAGAGACGCCCACGGTGACCCTGACGCGTGGAGCAATGGAAAGAAATTCTTCTGCAATTGCCTCGCTGATCGGGTAGACAGTACTGGAACCGTCAAGGCTCACTGCACCGCGGAGCTCAGAACCCTGTCCGACCGCCTCTTCTTCTTGTGAACACGATGAAAGGAAAAAACTGATTCCCGCGGCGAACACTACGTGAATCCAGCGTGCAAATTTCATACTTTTGACCCTTAAAATAGAAAATTACTGAATGATGCATTCTTCCACCTTTCTATTAAGGTTTTATAAAGAAATTCCTCAAAACAGTTATGAATCTTAATTTCTTCTTCATAAAAACTTAACAATCCCTTGAGAATATGTCTCCGCTGTAACATTATGCAACGGAGTAGCCCAAGTGAAATTTCAAATCAATCGCCGCAAGCGCGTTCACACAAGTGTAGCCCTCGCAATTCTCAGCCTTGGCAATATCGCCACCGCTGCCGATCAGGAGCTTCTGGAAGTATTGCTGGCTAATGGCGCAATTACCGAAGATCAGTTTGAAACCCTGATTGCCCGAGAGAGCGTTTCCAATGAAGAGATCCTAACCAATACAAGAGGCGCTACAGTAGACAATGACACTTCGGCTGGTTTCGTTATCAGGCAGATTGAGGAACAGCTGCCGGTCAAGGCATCTCAGGAAAGCTCAGGATTTAGGCTAGAAACTCGCGATGGAAATTGGAGAACCGATCTACAATGG
>JAYPJO010000228.1:0-3392 GCA_038128465.1 Gammaproteobacteria bacterium | reverse complement strand
TAACGCTAAAGAAGCAGATTTGTTGGCAATTTAATTATCTGTAAGTTGTTTTCCGGGCGTTAAGGGATAAATGTCAGTTACGAAAGTGTCAGCAAAAAAAGTGTCAACAGAAAACAAAAAAATGCCTCGTCATATTGCGATTATCATGGATGGTAATAATCGCTGGTCAAAACAACATAATAATTCACAGTTATCCGGCCACCGCAGTGGCGCAATGCAGGCAAGAAATATTACAAATTATTGTGTGGACCTGGGTATTGAATACCTGACATTGTTTGTATTCAGCAGTGAAAACTGGTTACGCCCCAAAAAAGAAGTAAGCAGTTTGATGGCGCTGTTTTTGAGTGTGTTACAGCGTCGTGAAATAAATAAACTGCATGAGCGCAATATCAGGATAACCTTTATCGGCGCACGTGAAAGATTTCCAAAAAAGCTGCAGGAACAGATGCAGGTAGCCGAAGAGTTAACAAAAAATAATACTGGTCTTACTGTGAATGTTGCTGCAAATTATGGTGGGCGCTGGGATATTGCGAACACTGCCAGACTTATAGCGCAAAAAGTCGAAGATGGAAAATTAAAAGCTGGCGATATTAGCGAAGAAATATTTCAGTCCCATATTTCTCTGGGTGATATACCTGAACCTGATTTATGCATAAGAACTGGTGGTGAACAACGCGTTTCGAACTTTCTACTTTGGCAGTTTGCCTATACTGAATTTTATTTTACCGATGTATTCTGGCCAGATTTTACTGAACGGGAATTTGACAAGGCGTTACAAAGTTTTGTTGGTCGTGAGCGTCGCTTTGGTATGGTCAGCGAGCAAGTAGAAAGCACGTAAAGAGCGAGCAGAGGTTCCCTAAATGCTAGGTCAGAGAATCATCACAGCAATTGCACTGGTAGTGGTGTTATTGTGTGTTGTTTTCTTTAGCAATGAACTGTTTTTTGCTCTATTTGTTTCACTGGTTTCAGCACTTGCTGTCTGGGAGTGGTCAAGGCTTGCTGCGATACAGAATACTGTCAGGCGCTGCCTGTTTTGCCTGTTGCTTATACTGGCTTGTTCTGCCGGATATTTCTTTTTACAGAATAACCTGCTTGCTGTTCTCATCTTCAGTCTTGGCTTCTGGTTGCTTGCCTTCCTGTTTATCTACAGTTATCCGCGTGGCAGTCAATTCTGGAACAATACGCTTGCCTTAAGCATAGCTGGTTTTTTAGTTTTGTTTCCTTGCTGGTATTTATTGATTTATTTGCGTAGCCAGGCAGATTTTGCCTTTAATTTTTTGGGATTGATTGCTCTGGTTGCTGCGGCAGATTCTGGAGCATATTTTTCAGGGAAAGCTTTTGGTAAACACAAGCTGGCTGAATCAGTCAGTCCCAATAAAACCTGGGAAGGAGTAGGTGGCGGTGTGCTGGCTTGTTTTATAGTAATGCTGCTGATTGGCTTTACAGCCAATAGTTTGCAAATACCGCCATATCACTGGTCTGCCTATCTTGTTTTGCCCTTACTTATTTCTTTTTTCAGCGTGACCGGAGATTTACTGGAGAGTATGTTAAAGCGTGCCCAAGGTATGAAAGATAGTGGCAATATCCTGCCTGGGCATGGCGGCATACTGGATCGTATCGACGGTATTGTTGCCAGCGTACCGGTTTTTATTTTAACGCTGGAATACATGGTTTGAATTTCATGGACTCTAGTAAACAGAAAATATGCATTCTGGGTTCTACTGGCTCGATAGGAATCAGCACACTTGATGTTATTGCACGTAATACAGAACGTTATGACGTTTTTGCCATGACGGCAAAAACGCAGGTCGATCTGTTGCTGCAGCAATGCCTGACTTTCAATCCGGTCTATGCAGTCATGCTGGACACTGATGCTGCGAAGCAACTCAGTGAAAAATTACAGGATGCAGGTTCACAGACCACGGTGCTCAATGGTGAAGATGGGCTGACTTTTGTCTCAGGGCATGATGAGGTTGACAGCGTTATGGCCGCAATAGTCGGTGGGGCTGGGCTGCTACCTACATTGGAAGCTGCCAGGACAGGAAAAAAAATACTTCTCGCAAATAAAGAAGCACTGGTTATGACAGGCAAACTGTTTATGCAGGCTGCTGCTGATTCCGGCGCCAGCATCATTCCCATTGATAGTGAGCATAATGCTATTTTTCAATGCTTGCCTTTGAATCAGCAAGCAGGCTTTAGCTATTCAGGTCAGCATGGCATTGAAAAATTTGTACTGACAGCTTCCGGTGGTCCTTTTTTAAATTCACCAAAAGAAGACCTGGAGCAGGTGAGTCCGGAACAGGCATGTCAGCATCCAAACTGGAGTATGGGACCAAAAATTTCGGTAGATTCTGCGAGCATGCTCAATAAAGCTCTCGAACTAATAGAAGCCAGTTACTTGTTTGATATTCCGATTGAACAGATCGATATCATGGTTCACCCCCAGAGTGTTATACATTCAATGGTTTATTATCTGGATGGTTCTGTTCTCGCGCAGCTGGGAAACCCGGATATGCGTACCCCCATAGCCAATGGTCTGGCCTGGCCTGAAAGAATTGCTGCAGGTGTGACGTCACTGGATCTTGCTACTATAGGTAATTTAAGTTTTCAGGTTGCCGATGAGTCTCAGTTCCCGTGTTTGCGTCTGGGGCGGGAAGCAGCATCTGCAAGAGGTTCGGCGCCAATTATTCTGAATGCTGCAAATGAAATAGCAGTAGCGGCTTTCCTGCAAAGAGAGATCAGTTTTACCCGAATTCCTGTTATCATAGAGGAGACTCTGAACACACAGGAATGTACAGATGTCAGTACTATTGAAGAGATCCTTGAGCAGGATCAGCAGGCACGTATACTGGCCAGAAAGCTGGTATCAGTTTGAACAGTTTTATTGATATCTGGCCATAGCCTGCCAAGTTGTTCGTAAAGCGATATCAAAAATTGACAGTAAGGTAAATGTAATAAATTCCTCATGGAAATTCTGCAGACATTTTCTTTTAACCTGATCGCTATGCTGGTCACTTTGGGAATTCTTGTGACCATTCATGAGTATGGCCATTACTGGGTAGCCAGACGTTGCGGAGTGAAAATTGAACGCTTTTCCATCGGTTTTGGCAAATCACTGTTAAGCTGGTACAGAGGTGATACTGAATATCGAATAGCATTACTGCCCCTGGGTGGTTATGTAAAAATGTTTGGTGAAAAAGATGATTTCACTGAAGAGCTGACTGAAAACGAAAAAGCACAGTCTTTTACCCATAAACCCCTTATACAGAAAACCGCTATTGTTGCCGCAGGCCCATTGGCAAATCTGTTTCTGGCTGTCTTTCTGTACTGGATTATGTTTATGACAGGTGTCAGTGGTGTCGCCCCGGTTATTGGCAATCTCGATATTGATT
>JAYPJO010000227.1:0-3468 GCA_038128465.1 Gammaproteobacteria bacterium | reverse complement strand
GAATAGGGAAAGTTTTTGGGGTTGGTAAAGCTGGTTTCAGTATCGCGACTGAAATGCATTAACTGCCGCGACGCACGCTGGCCGACTTTTGCCGGCTGCTCATATGGCTGTGCATATTCTTCCAGCAGGTTTTTGATTTCCAGCATCCGCGGTGAATTCTTTTTAATCAGTGAGCCATTGGTTTCGAGTACCATGAAGGTCAAGAGGGTTTTCTTTGAAGCATTGTTAAATAACCGGGCATCCTGGATGTTCAGGTTCAACCGGTCAAAGGCATTGGCAATGTTAGCAAACAGAAAGCGGGAATTTCCTGTATAAATAAATATCTGTGTGGCTCCTTCAGAGTGATGTTCAGTGGTATTTTTAATCAGAACCAGTGGGGTGTCAGGCTTGTCATGTTTGGCAATTGCCAGGGTTTGCCAGGCAATATCTTCCGGACTTTCCCTGAGGAAATAGTCTTCACTGGGTTTGTCCCAGATCGCCTCAGCCTGTTTTTTGTCCATGTTTTTTTCGCTCAGAATAGACAGGGCCTGCTTCTGGTTATCTTTAATACGTGCACTTTTGCCGACAACTTTTTCCAGTCCCAGACTGAGCGCACGCTTGGTGGCCTGATATAACTGCCTGAGCAAAGATGCTCGCCAGGCATTCCAGAGTTTGGGGTTGGTGGCGTTAATGTCGGCGACAGTTAGTGTATAGAGATAATCCAGACGGGTCTGATCGCCCACACTCAGAGCAAAGCTTTTAACGACATCAGGGTCCTGAATATCTTTACGCTGGGCGATACTGGACATCAATAAATGATTTTTTACCAGCCAGGCAACCAGTGCCGTATCCCATTTCCCTAGATGGTGTCTTTTACAAAATGCTTCTGCATCCAGCACACCCAGTTCTGAATGATCTCCGCCACGGCCCTTGGCAATATCATGATAAAGACCAGCGATGTAGAGCAGCTCTACTTTGGGTAATGTTTTGATGATGGCAGCCGCCAGTGGATATGAATCTGCAGCTTCCGGATGGTGCAGTCGGCGCATGTTTTCAACGACCTGCAGGGTGTGGTCATCGACCGTATAAATGTGAAATAAATCGTGCTGCATCTGCCCGATGATATTGCCGAACTCTGGCAGATAGGCACCCAGAATGCCATAACGCTTCATCTGCCTTAATCGGGCAACCATTTTGTAGGGGGAACGCAGCAGTTCCATAAACAGGGTGGTATTTCGAATATCTTTTCTGAAGTCATCATCGATGAGCTGGCGACCGTTTCTGATTAGTCTGATTGTTGAGGCTCTGATGCCCTCAATTTTTTTATCCTGGGCAAAGTGCACGAAGATTTCCATGAGTGCAAAAGGACTTTGCCTGAAAACTCTGGAGTGCACTGCTTCAATATAATTGTTGCGAATCTGGAAGCGAGCATTAAGGGTAATGATTTTTGCTTTTTCCCTAGAGCGGATGATTTCTTCATCAAACAGCTGTAACAGTACATCATTTAATTCACGCAGAGTTTGCACGCTGCGATAATATTCTTTCATCAGTTTTTCAATGGCCAGACTGTTATTGTCATCCTTATAGGAAAAAATATCGGCCAGTTTGCGCTGATGTTCAAATAACAGACGATCTTCCCTGCGACCTGCCAGCATGTGAAGGCCATAACGCAGAGACCAGAGAAAGTTTCTGCCCTTGATGAGGTCCTGATATTCATTTTTTTGCAGGAAGCCGCGTTCAACCAGTTCCTGAAAGTCAGAGGCACCAAAATATTGTTTTGAGATCCAGCCGATGGTCTGGATGTCACGCAAGCCACCGGGTGCAACTTTCAGATTGGGTTCCAGTGCATATTCAATGTCATCGTATTTGGCATGTCTTGTGGTCTGTTCATTACGTTTTGCTGTAAAAAATTTTTTAGCGTCCCAGATTTTCTTTTTGCTGACTTCCTTGACAAGTTGTTCATGCAGGGCGGGGTTGCCATAGACAGTGCGTGATTCCATCAGGGCTGTTGCTATGGTGATATCTTTAGTTGCCAGTTTTTTGTTTTCATTGATACTACGAACACTCTGGCCTACTTCAAGATTGATATCCCAGAGAAAGGTCAGGAAACTTTCTATATTGCCTTTATATTTTGCCTGGTTGTTTTTGGCTAGCAGAATCTGGATGTCTATATCAGAATAGGGGTGTAATTCGCCTCGACCATAACCGCCTACAGCCAGCAGACTAATGTCGTCGGCATCCTTCCAGTCATACTGCTGCCAGGCAGCGATCAGCATCTGGTCAATGAATGTTGCCTGCGATGTTATAAGCTCTTCAATGCTGGCTTTTGCCTTGAAACGTTCATCCAGCTTTACACGAGTCTCAGTAATCGCCTCGCGAAAACAGTTAATAGGTGAGTCAGTTTTGGTCAGGCGTTTGTTAAAAGCTGAGAAATCAAATATATCCTTATTTAATGCAGCCATATGAGTCTAAAAGTTTTCGTCTGAGCGTCGTGTTAAAACTTCACAACCATCATCCAGCACAGCGAGGGTATGTTCCCACTGGGCAGAAAGGCGACGGTCTTTGGTGGTAACTGTCCAACCGTCCTTCTTGGATAAGCGGGTGTAACGGGAGCCGGCATTGATCATGGGTTCAATAGTGAAGGTCATGCCTTTTTCCAGGATTAGCCCGGTATTCGGACGGCCATAGTGAAGCACCTGGGGCTCTTCATGAAAAATACGACCAATTCCGTGGCCGCAATATTCCCTCACCACAGAATAATGACGGTTTTCGGCATACTGTTGTATTGCATGACCAATATCACCCAGTTTTACCCCGGGTTTGACCATGTCAATGGCCAGATACAGGGCTTCCTGTGTGGTTTTTACCAGGCGTTCAGCATGGCTGGGTACGGCACCGATCAGAAACATTTTACTGGTATCGCCATGAAAACCGTTTTTGATCACCGTGATATCAATATTGATGATATCGCGATCTTTCAGCACCTTGTTTTCACTGGGAATACCATGGCAAATCACATGATTGACCGAAGTGCAGATGGATTTGGGGAAGCCATTGTAATTCAACGGGGCAGGGACAGCTTTTTGTTCGTTGACGATATAGTCGTGGCAGATACGGTCCAGCTCGGCCGTCGTAATGCCAGCCTGAACATGTGGGCCGATCATTTCCAGTACCTCAGCAGCGAGCCGGCCTGATTCACGCATCAGGTCAATTTCTTCAGGGGTTTTGATAGATACAGCCATAAAGCAGGTGGATTATGCAAAGAGGCTAATTTTAGTGTATCCGACCCCTTAAAGTATAGGCGGACATGGGGTCACGACTGCATATAATAGCTTTAAGTTGGCACCTCTTTGTGGTATAAAGCCGCACGTTTTGGGGGTCACAGACCCCTGAGACATAAATAAAAGAGTAATACAGGCGAGATGACTTGCCTGTTTTTAACTGAAACTAACGTCACACATATATCAACACCTGTTTCCGGGTGCCTTG
>JAYPJO010000226.1:1415-3470 GCA_038128465.1 Gammaproteobacteria bacterium | reverse complement strand
GACATAGATAAACGAGCTGAGAAAAGCACAAAACCAACACCAGATATTTTCTCTGGTTGCCAGTAAAAGATAAGCCACTGCCAGTATGACACTGACAGCTTCAAGCAACTGCATCATCATGCAGAGGCATATCCTGGAATAAATTTGCTAACAAAAACAGCCTGCCCATGCTCAGTATGACTCCAGACCAGCATGTCACTGAATACCTGCATGACATGATCAAATTCACCAATCACCAGTGTTGATGTAGCACTGGTCTTTATATGCAGATCCGCATAGGTATTGAGTTTATCTATATAGCTTTTGATAAGCGTTTTATAGTCTTCATTAAATGGATACATGGAAATTTCCACTGCCAGGTTCATACTGCTTCCTCCGGTTTTATTATTTAGTTTTCCAGAATTCGTTCGGCTTCTCTGACCCGTGTTTTATAAAGCACATTAATAATTACGCCGGTACAAACCAGAGCCATTCCAATATAGGTCATGGTATTGAAACTTTCGCCAAAAATCAGATAACCCAGGATGATAGTGTAAATAATACTCGTGTAGTTAACGATTGATACTGTGGCTATTTCAGCAATCTGATACGACCGGGTCAGATAATACTGGGCAACCTGGCTGGTTAGACCAACCATCATTAGATAAAACCATTCAATTCCCTGAGGCGTAACCCAGTTAAACAAGACCCAGAGACCGGTTACCGGCAGACAAAGCAGAGGAAAATAAAACATGATGACCAGCGGATGTTCAGTAGTTGATAATTTACGTACACAGTTGTATGCCAATCCCATCACTATAGAAGTTGTTATGCCAACAGCCAGATGAAAAAGGGATATGCGGTTATCAAAACCCTGTATTAGCAGAATACCGCTGAAACTCAGGGCAAAAAACAAGAACTGCAGTGGACTGACTTTCTCTTTAACAATAAATATACCCAGGATCGTGGTAAAAATAGGCGCCAGGTAGGTTAATGTTGAGGCTGCGGCCAGTGGGACTTCCTGGATGAGATAATAACCCATGGATAGTGCCGTAACGCCTGCTACACCACGAATAATGAGAATGGTTTTATTATTACCAAATACCGGCACCCTGGCGCTGATCAGACTGTAGAGACAGACCACGATGGCAAAAATGGCGCGAAAGAAAATGATTTCCAACACAGGTAGTGCTGGCAACAGTTTGACAAAGACAGTCATCAAGGAAAACACGAATGTCGCCAGCAGCATAAAAAGTGTGCCACGCAGTGAATCAGACATAGTCTCTTGAACTGTTACGGAGCAGATTGCTCGCTTTATTGGAGATTATTAGTCGTTTTCTGAGGAACCAGCAGTCTCATTATCGGATTCCGAGGCTCCGGCAAGCAGGGTTTTTAGTTCACCGCTCTGGTACATCTCGGTCATGATGTCACAGCCACCGACCAGCTCACCATTAACGAATAATTGAGGAAAAGTCGGCCAGTCAGATACTTTTGGCAGATTTGCCCTGATTTCAGGGTTCGCCAGGATATCAACATAGGCAAAGCGTTCACCACATGCCATCAGGATTTGCGTTGCCTGGGATGAAAAGCCGCATTGTGGCTGATTGGGATCACCCTTCATATAAAGAATAATGGGGTTGCTGTCTATCTGATCCTGTATTGTTGCTTCGATATTACCGCTTTCACTCATAGTTGTGCTCTTTAAAAATTATAGAAATGATAGTGCCCATTTTAGCTGATTTCAGCTTTCGAAGATATTGGCTTTACCCCAGCCACCACCGCCTGGTGTACTGATGGTCATTTGTTGTCCTGCTCTGGCATTGAAAGAACATTTTGCCGGTATGGTTTTATTATCCAGTAAATTCATCCCCGTCAGGGCGGGTTCTCCACCTGAAAGCCCCCAGGGAGGGCTCCCCCTGCGCTCACTTAAAATACTCACTTTTGTATCCTGCAAAAACTCGTAGCTTCGGATCAGGCCATTGCCGCCATTATGCTGTCCCCGACCACCACTGTTTTTCCTGATACTATAGGACCTGATGCGGATAGGATAATGCATTTCCAGACTTTCTACCGGCG